>CAKZOF010000287.1 GCA_937135995.1 uncultured Pyrinomonas sp. | reverse complement strand
CCGCCGGCGAAGAACTTGTCGCGTACCCAGTCGGCGACCGGCTCGCGCACGACCATCGCGCCCAGCGGCACGTAGCCCGAGTTGATGCCCTTGGCGACGGTGAGGATGTCGGGCACGACGTCCCACTGCTCGATGCCGAACCACTTGTCGCCCGTCCGGCCCCAGCCGGTTTGAACTTCGTCCGCGATGCGCGGCCTGTCGATGAAGAGGGCGCTCGCGTCGCGGGCGATGGTCTGCGCAAAGATGCAACCGCCGAGCGTGACGAACGCGACCGGCGTGGCGGCCGCGTTGCCAACCGCTTGCCAAAAACGTCGGGAGAGAGTGTTCATGACCGCCTCCAATAATCCTTTGCGGGGTTAGCAGATTTTTCGCTTCTCATCTCCAGCCAAACATCAACGCTCGCGCCGCGCCATTTCGGCCGCTCTGCTGGCCAGTTGACGAGCGCGGGCGAGGTTGATGACTCGTCCTTGTTGATCGAGCACGAGAGCGCGCTCCAGCGCTTGCAGCGCGTCGCCGTACTCGCGCATTTCGAAGGAGAGTTCGCCGTACTTGTAGTAGGCGAGAGCCGATTTTGGATCAAGCTCCATCGCTCGCTTGTAAGCCGGCGCAGCGCTCATCGGCTTCCCCAGTCCGACATAGGCGTCGCCAACAGCGATGAAGACCTCAGCCGAAGGTCGCACGCGCGCGACCTCTTCGAGCAACGGCAACGCCTCGCCCCAACGCCGCTGCCGCAAAAGAGCTTGCGCCATTTGCAACATCATCTCTGGCGACCGGTAGCCGAGATCCATCGCCCGCTTGTAGTATTCGATCGCTTCTTTGGTTTTGCCTTGCCTCACGGCGACATCGCCAAGCCCTTTGAAGGCCAGCGCCGATCTGGCGTCCAGTTCGACGGCACGCTGATAGGCCCGCTCAGCTTCGCGCAAGCGGTTGGTCGCCAAATAGGCGCTGCCCAAGCCCCAGTAGGCGAGCGCCGAATCTCGCATGCGAAGCGCGGCGCTGTTGAAGGCGACGATCGCGCCGCTGTGGTTGCCGGATAGAAGGTTGATCTGCCCTTGGACGAAATCGGCACGCGCTCTGAGCTGCGAATCGACTGGGTTATTGATCAATTCTCCCCGAATCTGCGCGAGCGCAGCTTGCCAATCGTCGAGCGTCACGCTGTCGGTTCGCTGTGGATCGACGAAACGTTCGATGACCTCTTTGGCTGTCGCCGACGAAGCGCTGATGCCCTTGGCAACGTTGGTGTAGTCGAAGTCAAACGAGTTAGCGCCGTTTGAAACGGTGATCTGTTTCCTTTGCGAAGCGTATCCGGGGCGACTAGCGATGATGTCATAAGTTCCCGGCAAGAGCCGCAATCTGACACGGCCATCGTCGCCGGTGCGCCCTAGAAACCGTGTCGTCCCGCGATCCATCCAGTAGATCGCGACATCGGGGACGCCAGTGATGAACGTGACTTCAATGAACGATAGGCGAGAGTATTCCGCTGCCGCTCTGCGTGCCGCTCTGCGCCTGCGATTGGGTTGAACGGGGCGCGGAGGCCGAGGCTTCACCCTCTCTCCTTCGCCAGCCGATTCTCCGGCCGGCCGCGTGCCGCCCTCGATCTCCTTTCCAATGTTCGGCACGCTGCGTTGCGCAGCGAGCGGCATCGCCATGCCTAAGACCAAGAGGGCAGACCAGAGGATTGCGCCCGCAGAAGGTCGTTCTTTTCTGATCTGAGACTTCATCATCTTTTGCTCACCTTGCACGATGCTCATCGCGTGCGCACACGGCTCAGGGTCTGGATTCGGGTGTCTGCACGGGCGGACGCCGTTCGATTACGTACCGGAAGCCAAGACTCATCGCCCCTTTGTCTTCGGGGACGAAATAGCGCGCGCTGTTTGAGATGAAAGCGCGCGGCTCGGTCGCGGCACCGCCCTTGATGACACGCAACGTGACGCCATCTTGGGTCAGCGTGTTGCCTTGTTCATCGCGCGCCTCATCCGCAACCCACTCCCAGACGTTGCCCGCCATGTCGTAAGCGCCAAATGGCGACCTGTTTTCGGGAAAGCTTTTGACGGCGCGGACTCGACCCTTGTTCTCTTCGCAATCGGCGGCGCGATCGCGCCACTCGTTGCCCCACGGATAGCGAAAGTTCTCTTTGCCTTTGGCTGCTCGCTCCCACTCAGCTTCCGTTGGCAAGCGCACGCGCACGCCAAGCTTTTGCGTCAACCAATCGCAGTAGGCGACCGCATCACGCCACGTGATGCGCGTCACGGGTTCGTTGGCGGCACCAGCGGGAAAGTCATTGTTGGTCCAGCCGGTGGGTGCGTTGTGGCCCGTTTCGCGGATGAAGTCGCGGTACTGCTCGTTGGTGACTTCCGTCTCGCCGATGTAAAAGGATTGCACGAAGTCGCGGCGAAAAGGGACCTGTTCACCATCGCCGAGGACGACTTCGCCGCCTTCGACGAAGACTTCGCCCGCGGGAGCGAGAACGACCCGGGGCGCAGGCGTCGACGTTGGCGCGGGCGTCGGCGTCACCTGCGTGACGACCACCGTTTGTCCTCGCCGGTTATCCTCTTTGTGCGTGCCGAACAGGTACCATGCGCCGTAGCCGAGGATGGTCGCCACGACGAAACAGGTCAAACCGGCGATGCAAAGAGGAATGAAGCGTGACCGGCCAGCACCGTTTGCGGGCTGTTTTGTAGGGCTTTTCCGCATACCGCTAGGCAAAGACGCGCGGAGAACCCCTGCCGCGCAACTTCAAAGCCCGAACGAGATGCCGCACGCGAAGAAGATCTTCCTTCTCGTCGGGTTTTCAACGGTCGAAAGATCTTTCGAGGAACAGACGCGTTGTTCCCCGAAAACCATCATGATCTAAGGTCGGGGCTGCTGCAGTGCGCATTATAACGCCCCGCCGCTCCTCGGGCAAACAGAGGCGTCCGCGCTGAAACACTCTGTTCAAACTCACTTTTGCGATTCAACCTGAGACTGAAACCGACGCGACCGCTGATCGCGTCTTGAGCAGAGGTTACAGCGTTGTTAAAAGGCTCCCTTGACCTCAAGGTGAAAGCTCGCCGGCTCAATCGAAGGACTCATTCATCTTGCAAGCGGCGCTCGTGCATGATGGCGGCCATCTCATCGCTCGTTTTCTGCGTCCGTTTCTCTTCGGCGCGACGTTGCGCCTCTTGCCACCGCTCCTTGTGTTTTTCGATGACGCGATGCTCTTTGGTCGCTTCGGCGAGCGCAGCGAGAGCCTTCTCCAGTTCGTCTTGGCAACGCTGTACTACGCCGCGTTGCTGTTCGACGGCGGCGACCAACTCCTCTTCTTGGAGTTTGAGATCAGCTAGATGCACGCGATGCTGGACCAGTTTGGCGGCCTCCAACCCGCTCGCAACCGAACGGAACATTTGCTCTTTGGCCGCTCGCTGGCGCGCGCGACATTCTTCCACCGCCTGCTCGCGCCTGTTCAACTCCTGCTCGGCAACAGCAAGCTGCAGGCGTTTGGCAGCGACCACCTCGGCCTGCTGTTTTTTGGCGCGCTCGCGCAGTTCCATCAAACGTTGCAGATGGTAGCGTTCCTTTTTCATCGTCCGACCAATTCGAGTTCGACGGACCACGCGACGTTTGCCGCGCAATCGTTTTCGGCTTTATTCGTCCGACCACCTTGATCGTCGGCGCGATGCTGTCGCACGATCGTCTTCCGTTTCATAGACCGATCCATCCTCATGGAAAAAGCTCAAGGACGCGCGCCGAACCACAAGACGACGACCAGCACGCTCCTCTAGAAGAGGCGCTGCAATTGGTTGACAGTCGCCTCGACTGGCGCCTTCTCCGCAGTCCCTTGGCGCAAGAAGGCGTTGACGGCATCGAGTTTAGAGAGAGCGTAGTCCGTGCGCGGGTCGCTCCCCTTCTTGTACGCTCCGATGAGGATCAAATCCTTCTGCGCTTCGTACGTTGCCAGCACTTCGCGCAGGCGGCGCGCCGCCTCTGCATGCTGTGGCGTGACGATGGCACTCATCACGCGCGAAACCGACTGATTGATGTCGATGGCTGGGTAGTGTCCGGCGGCAGCGAGAGCGCGCGAAAGGATGATGTGGCCGTCGAGGATCGAGCGCGTCTCGTCGGCGATCGGTTCCGTCATGTCGTCGCCTTCGACAAGCACTGTGTAAAAGGCCGTGATCGACCCGCGATCGCTATTGCCCGTCCGCTCAAGCAGGCGCGGCAGTTCGCTGAAAACCGAGGGCGGGAAACCAGCGCGCGTCGGTGGTTCGCCCGCGGCCAACCCAACTTCGCGTAGCGCGCGCGCAAAGCGCGTTACGGAATCCATCATTAGAATGACGCGCTTGCCTTGATCGCGGAAATACTCTGCGATCGCCGTTGCGACGTAGGCCGCCTTCAGACGCACCAACG
>CAKZOF010000286.1 GCA_937135995.1 uncultured Pyrinomonas sp. | reverse complement strand
CAAGAGTTCCAGAGCGCTCGAAGCGTCCTCTCGCAAGTGGTTGATCTCTGGGGACCGCCAACTTGTCGCCCGCGACTCGTTTGGAACTCTCGCTCTCCGCAGCCCCAGCTGACGCGTTCATCCGCACATTGGCTCGTCAGAAGAGCGCGTGAACCGAGTGCCCACCGGTGCACACCTCGGTCATCGTCGGAGACGGGCCGCGCTTCGGCTTCGCGGCGGAGGTGACCTGTGCCGGCGACGAGTACTGGGAGGGGACAGCGGCGCGCCGGTCGGGCTGGTAGCGCACGCACGCGCGGCGCCAGTCCGGCGCGCTCCTGCTCGCTGGCTTCGCGCGCTGCGCGTGCGGCACGCTCGGCAGCGCGGCGCGCCCGCTGGCGCACCTCATATTCTTCGCTCAACCGTTCGGCTTCGGACTGCAACCGTTCGGCGCTGCGCCGTGCGGCTTGTTGCGCGGCGCGCGCGCCATCTTCAACGCGCTCTTTGATGCGGTACCTCTCGTCTAGTTCGCGCACCTTGCGTCGCGCAAGTTCGCGCCATTGCTCGATGCGATCTTTGTACTCTGCCATCTCAGGTGCCTCTCTTATCCGAACGTTCAATCAGCGCCGAGCGCAGTCGATGCTAACCGATCTGCCGCTTCGACGCGATCCCGACCGCGGTTTTTGGCCCGATAGAGCGCCACGTCCGCTGCGCGAAGCAGTTCTTCAGCATCGCGCGCACAGGCCGGAAACTCAGCGACGCCGAAGCTTGCGGTCACCTGCGCGACCGGCTCTGGCATCTTCGCTCTTTTGAGCGAACAGCGCAACCTACGGGCGACTTCTACGCCCGCGCTGAAGCCAGTCTCCGGCAGGATGATGGCGAACTCCTCGCCGCCGATGCGCGCCGCCGTGTCAATGCCGCGCGTTTCGGCTTGTAGCACGCGCGCCACGCGCCGCATCACCTCGTCGCCTGTCGCATGCCCGAAAGAGTCGTTGATCTGTTTGAATTCGTCGAGATCAATGAGCAGCAAGCAGAAGGGGTGTGCGTAACGGTTGGTGCGCGCCACTTCGCGCCGCAGTTGGCGCTCGAACCGGCGACGGTTGGCCAGCCCCGTCAGGTGATCCGTGAACGCCGCCTCCTCGCAGCTATCCAAGTAACGCTTGAATTCGAGCAGAGTGCGCGCGCGCGCCAGCAACAGGCCAAGATCGGTCGGATCCGTCAAGTACCCAAGCGCACCCACTTCGGCGCCGCGTCGTATATCGTGCGCGGCGTGCCGCGCCGCTGTTTGAATGATGATCGGGATGAATCTCGTTCGCGGATTATCGCGCACGCGACGCGCCAACTCATAGCCATCCAGCTTAGGCATCATCACGTCGGTGACCACCAGATCAGGCTGCCACGCTTCGATGGCCCGCAGCGCTTGCTCGCCGTCCGCCACCGACCGTACCTCGTAACCCTCTTTTTCGAACGCGATGGTGAGGAGCTGACGTTTGTCCAGATCGTCGTCGGCGACCAAAACCTTCTGTTTCCCGATCATACTCCGGTTATCTCCTGCCCCTTCTTGCACCACGGCGCATCCTCATGTTAGAGTTTCGTCGGACGCCGTAGGTTGCGCGAATCACAATCACACTTTGCTTCGCCACCAAATCTTCGCGCCCCACGATGGCTACAAAGCGAACCCAAATTCGTGCAAGTTGAAGCGCTCATGGCACGCCGAAAAGCCCAAAGCCTGTCTGTCATTGATCGCGCCGAAATCATCCGTCGCTGCGACTTCGGTGCCGGCATCGCTGACGAGGCAGTGCAAACTCTAGCGGCCGCCGCTGAAGTCAACGACTACCGGCGGCGGCGATTCATCTATCGCACTGGGGATCCGGCCGATGCGCTCTACGCGATCGCGCGCGGACGCGTCAAACTCTGTTTGATCGAAGAGGGAACGGGGCGCGAAGCGGTCATTGACATCATCGGAGCGGGCGCGCTCTTCGGTGAATCGGCGCTCTATACCACAGGGGAGCGCGAAAAGTGCGCCGTCGCCTACGAGAACGTTCGTCTGCTGCGTTTTCCCATCGACGCTTTCCGCCAAGCGATGGGAGCTTCCAAAGAACTCCATGATTACACTTTTCGCCTCATCGGTCAACGCTTGATGCAAGCCGAACGGCGCATGGCCGACTTCGCGTTGGACGCTGTGCAAGAGCGCCTCGAGAAGCTGCTCCACGAACTCTCCAAACGGTACGGACGCCAAGCCGAGGACGGCATCCTGATCGACATCACGCTCCCACACAGGGAACTAGCATCCATCGTCGGTTCAACGCGCGAAAGCGTCACCGTGCGCTTGAACGCCATGCGACGCGCCGGCATCATCGACATCGTTGATCGCAAAATCATCTTGAAACAGCCGCTCGCGGCCTCTTCTCGCCTCGCGGGCTGACGAGCACCGAAAGCGGACTCGTCCGCACGCGCGGCGTTCGCTTGAAGAACACGTGCGATTCGTTGCAAGCTTGCTTGACGAGCGAGCGCGCAAGCGGCCGACGTTCATGTGCCCTCGCCGCTCCGCTCGTTTGCCAACGAAAGGACAAGGGATGAGAAGCGAGCGTAAACAGATTCGATGTCCCATCTGCGGGCGTCCGACCGCGTGGGAGAAAAATCCGTTTCGGCCTTTTTGCTCGGAGCGGTGCCAGCTGATCGATTTCGGTCACTGGGTGGACGAAGACTATGCGGTTCCGGCGGAAGAAGCGCCACTGCCGGCCGAACCGACCGAGATCAACGCGCCGCCCAACGGCGGCACCGACCGGCGTTGAACACGCTGCGGGATGGCTGCGTTCAGACGCAGACACACTTTCTCGTATCGGTTCGAGGTGGACGCTAGGTGGACGCTGCCGCAACATCTACGCCGCGTCGTCGCGCTGACCGTCACCGCGCCCGCTCTCGCCCGGTGCGGCGGAGTTGTTGTATATTGCCTGTGCTGATGAGTCGCTTGCAAAGATACTTGCTCGTCGCGCTGGTCGCCGCAGCGACAGCGGCTTGTGCTGCCGACCGCGCCGTCGATCGCACGCCTTCCGGTTCGACGCTTCCGCCGACGGGGCTGCCCATGCCGCCGGTCATGGCGGAACGCGGCGCGCGCGGTTGGACGCTTCTCGACGGCAACCGCGAGACGCTGGCTGAACAAGCAGGGCGCGTCCTCGTCCTTGACTTCTACGCGACGTGGTGCGGTCCGTGCCGCGAGAGCACGCCTCATTTGGTCCAGTTGCAACGCCGCTTCGGGCCGCAAGGCGTGCGCGTCGTCGGCTTGAACGTCGGTGGACCGGATGACCGCTTGCGGATAGCCAACTTCGTTCGCGAGTTCTCCATCCAGTACGATTTGGGCTACCCGGATCAAGGGCTGACCGAGCTTCTGTTCGCTTCCGACACGCGCATCCCGCAGACTTTCGTCTTCGACCGTCGCGGGCAGTTGGTCCAGCGTTTCGTTGGGTTCGACCCCGGCGTTGCCGCAGCGCTCGAGCGCACCATCGCGCAAGCGCTCGCCGATTGACCGACCAGAGGATCGAGAGATGACAAAGCTTTGCACGCTAATCTTCGCTGCGCTCTTGCTGACGACGGCCACTGCGCTGAATATGTGGGCTGCGACCGAACAGGCGGCCCAGTTGCCTCGCGCCGACGACCCGTCGGGCAGCGAAACGGGCGTTCCTGATTACGAACTCGAAACGCTCGGCGGGACGACGTTGCGCTTGTCGAGCTTGCGCGGGCGCGTCGTGCTGCTCGACTTCTTCAGCGCGACCTGCCCACACTGCCAAGCTCACGCCCCGTTTGTTGCTGAACTGGCGAAACGTTACCGCGCGCGCGGATTGGTGGTCGTCAACATGTGCGCCAACAACCCGTACGTCGATCGCGCCGAGGTCGAAAAGTACGTGCGCGCAGCCGGCATCGAAAACGACGTCGTCTGGACGCCGTCGGAGTTGTTGAAGCTCTACATGACGCCGCTGCCCAACGGTCTGTATGGCGTGCCGCAAGCGGTTCTCTTCGACACGACCGGGCGCGTCGTCGCGCGTTTTACGAGTTGGGAGGAGAAGGACAAACCGCAGATCGAACAAGCGATCGTCAAACACTTGACGAAATAGCTGTTCGGGGCGGGTCCGCTGAAAGGATTCCATGCCACGCGACATCCCCGTCGGCAACGGCACGCTGCTCGTCACCTTTGATGAACAGTATCGCATTCGTGACATCTACTTCCCATTCGTCGGCAAAGAGAACCATTCCGAGGGCCATCCCTTTCGTTTCGGCGTGTGGGTCGATGGCCTCTTCTCTTGGGTGAGCGATGATGGCTGGCGGCGCGATTTGCGTTATCAGACGGAAACGCTCGTCACCGAAGTCCGCTTGACTTCCGAGGCGCTCGCGCTCGAACTGGTCTGCCACGACGCCGTGGACCAGCGCGAAAACATCTTCCTGCGGCGCGTCGAGGTCCACAACCGCGCGGCTGCCGCACGCACCGTGCGGCTTTTCTTCCACCAAGACTTTTACATCTCGGAGACGGAAGTCGGCGACACGGCTTACTTCGATCCCGACACGCAGGCGATCATTCACTACAAGGGCCAGCGCTACTTTCTCGTCTCCACCGACGCGCCCGAAGGCGTGGAGAGTTTCGCCACGGGGCGCAAAGCGTTTCAAGGGGCCGAGGGCACGTGGCGCGACGCCGAGGACGGTCTTCTCTCACAATCGGCGATCACCGAAGGTTCAGTCGATTCCACCATCGGACGCACGATCCAACTCGCACCGCAATCGGCAGCGGTGGTCCATTACTGGATCGCCGCCGGAACTTCTTATCGCGAGGTCGCGCGACTGAACGAACTGGTCCGCATGCGCACGCCGCAAGCGCTGATCGAACGCACGCGTAACTACTGGCGGGCCTGGGTCAACAAGAACGAACTCGATTTCGATGACCTTCCGTCCGACGTAGTCGAGCTGTTCAAACGCTCGCTGCTCATCATCCGCACGCAGATCGACAACGGCGGCGCGATTCTGGCCGCCAACGATTCCGACGTTGTCATTCGCGCCACTGATCACTATAGCTACATGTGGCCGCGCGACGGCGCGCTGGTCGCGCACGCGCTCGATCAGGCCGGCTACTCCAGTCTGACCCGTTCTTTCTTCGATTTCTGCGGGCGCATCATCACCGAACAAGGTTACTTTCTGCAGAAGTACGCGCCGGATGGCTCGCTCGCGTCGAGCTGGCATGCGTGGTGGGATCCGCACCGACGCGAACGGCTTGCGCCGATTCAAGAAGACGAGACGGCGCTGGTGCTCTGGGCGTTGTGGCAACACTACGACGAATTTCGTGACATTGAGTTCATTCGCGCGCTCTACGAAAACCTGATCGTCCGTGCCGCTGATTTTCTCGACCACTTCCGCGACCCATCGACGGGGCTGCCATGCCCATCGTGGAACCTCTGGGAAGATCGGCGC
>CAKZOF010000285.1 GCA_937135995.1 uncultured Pyrinomonas sp. | reverse complement strand
CCAGCGCCGACAAGGTTCGCGCAAAGCGAGCGGCATGCATACGGAACTTCCTCCCCAGGTGGTTTTTCGCATCCAACTCTACCATCGATCTAGACGGACAGGCCAGCCAAGAAGCGGCGTTGACCGCTCGCCACCGGAAGTTTGGTGCCATCTCTGCGCGAGAGTATAATTTCGGCGATAGCGACAATCTCATTTCGCAAAGTCATTCGTGCAACAGGGATGATCCAAAAAATGCAGCAGCCTGCGGTGGTGAGAGTCAGTTGCTGTGTTGCTTTGCGCGGATCGAAAGCTTCCCTCGTCATGCTTGGGATTGCGCTGCTTTGCGCCTCAGTTGTTGCGCGTGGCAGGAACGAGCGGGACGCGACTCGCGAGCAACGCATCGCGCAAGCGGCGGAGAGCTTGCGCGCTAAGTTGATCGAACAGCGACGTGACTTTCACATGCACCCGGAGTTATCGAACCGCGAGGAGCGCACGTCCAGAATCGTCGCCGAGAGGTTGAAGGCACTCGGTTTCGATGAAGTGCGCACAGGTGTCGCGCGGCACGGCGTCGTCGGTCTGCTCAAGGGGGCAAAACCCGGTCCAGTGGTCGCCGTGCGCGCCGACATGGATGCGCTTCCGATTCAAGAGACCATCGACGTGCCATACAGATCGCGCGTGCCCGGCGTCAAGCACGCTTGCGGTCACGACGTTCATACGACGATTGCGCTCGGCGTCGCTGAAATACTCAGCCGTATGCGCGACGAGATACGCGGCAGCATCAAATTCATCTTTCAACCTGCCGAGGAAGGGCCACCGCCCGGTGAAGAGGGCGGCGCGCCGTTGATGATCAAAGAAGGCGCGCTCGACGATCCGCGCCCGCAGGCTATCTTCGGGTTGCACGTCATGCCGACCATCGAAGTCGGCAAGATTGGCTACAACTCCGGTCCGGCCATGGCCTCATCGGACCGCTTCGTCATCACGATCCGCGGCAAGAAAGTTCACGGCGCATATCCGCACGAAGGCGTGGATGCGGTGGTCGCCGCCGCCGAGTGCGTCATGGCACTACAAACGATCCGCAGCCGTCGCATCAACACGCAGGAGCCTTTGGTCATCTCGGTCGGCATCATTCAGGGCGGCAACCGATTCAACATCATCGCCGACGAAGTCAAACTCGAAGGCACCGTCAGGACGCTGAACGAAGACGTGCGTCGCCGCGTGCAGCAGATGATGCGCGAAACGGTGGCCGGCATCACGTCGGCTTACGGCGCGACGTTCGAAATGCAGTACGAAGAAGGCGCCGCCGTGACCTACAACGATCCCAAATTGGTCGAAGAGACGTTACCGACGCTGCGCCGCGTCGTCGGCAGCGAAAACGTCATCTCACCGCCGCCGCAGATGGGAGCCGAGGATTTCTCGTACTACCAGCGGATCGTTCCCGGCTTCTACTACTTCCTCGGCGTGGCCAACCGCGCGCGTGGGATCACGGCCATGGTCCATACGCCTGAGTTCGACGTTGATGAAGAAGCGATCATGGTGGGCGTTAAAGCGATGGCCAATGTCCTGCTCGATTATCTCGACCGACATGCCCAAAAGATCTCATCGACGTTCTCCCCGGCCCGCGGGGCTTACGCCGCCGAACTCTTCGGTCATCAGGTCGCATTGATGCGTGCGAAGAACGGGCCGAAGTAGAAGAAGCCGGTTCGTCGATCAAGATTCAGTGCTCGGTGATCCTCCCGCGCGTCGGCCTTTCCTAGAACAAGTTGTCACAAGGCTGCTTCGCCGCGCTCTCCGGTCCGAATGCGGATCACGTCGTCGAGGGTGGTGACGAAGATCTTGCCGTCGCCGAATTTGCCCGTGCGTGCCGCTTTCATGATGGCATGCACCACCATGTCTTCGATGTCATCGGGGATGATGACTTCGATCTTTATCTTCGGGATGAACTCAATTTCATACTCCGTGCCGCGGTAGGTCTCCGTGTGGCCGCGTTGTCGCCCGTAGCCTTGTACTTCGCTGACGGTCATGCCCTTGACATCGACCTCTTGCAAAGCGTTGCGCACGGCATCGAGCAGGTGTGGCCTGATGATGGCTTCGACCTTTTTCATCTTTCAAGCTCCTTCGGCGCGTGATCTCGAATGAATCGTCGAAAAGAGTTCAAGCTCTAAGGTCGCCAGCTGCGCGATCTTTCGTTCCGCCAAGCTACGGATCGCGCGAACCGAGCGGCTTTTTCGCCCCCTTGTCCGAGGGCGGCAGGATCTGCAGCTCCGCCGAGAGGGCGCGGCAGAGCGCTTCTTCCCGTTCGGGAGCGAGCCGCGCTCCATCTTCATCCGTGATGTAGAAGACATCGAGCGCGAAATGTTTCTCGGTGCTGACGCGCGCGCAGACGATCTCCAATCCTAGGCTGGCGACGACGCGCGCGATGCGGTACGCCAATCCTGGTTCATCGGCAACGCAGACTTCGAGCACCGTACAGGCTTGCGCGGCCTCGCTGGCGGAGCGAACATGCGGCGTCGGACTGCGCTCGGCGCGGGCAGGGCGGCGACGCGGAGCGTGGCGCTCGCGCCAGCGTTCCACCAGCGCCGCCACGTCGAGCTTGCCGGCGATCGCAGCA
>CAKZOF010000284.1 GCA_937135995.1 uncultured Pyrinomonas sp. | reverse complement strand
GTCGAGCTGCGAGAAACTCGCATCGACGCCTTCCACTTCGTATCCCAAACAGGCGGTGAAATCCTCTTCGTTGCCGAGCAAAACGTCAACTATCTTGACAAGTTCGCGGTTGACCTGTTGCGCTTGCTCCTTGCCGCCGATGCCCTTCCAAAGCGACTCGCGGTAGTTCAGATCGTATGAAACCACCGTTCCGTGCCGCCGCGCGGCTTCCATCGCTTCGAGTGCTACGTCAGGCGTCGTCTCTGACAGCGCAGCGAAGACTCCGCCCGTGTGAAACCACCGCGCGCCTTCCTGCCCGAAGATCCGCTCCCAATCTATTTCGCCGCGGCGAAGCTGTGCGGCGGCCGTGTGCCCGCGATCCGAACAGCCGACCGCGGCACGCACGCCGAATCCGCGTTCGGTGAAATTCAACCCGTTGCGCACCGTGCGCCCGACACCATCATATGGCCGCCACAAGACGTAACGCAGGTCCACGCCGCCCTGCAGGATCAAGTCCTCAAGTAAGCGCCCGATTTGATTGTCGACGAAAGCCGTGACGATGGCCGTCTCCAGCCCAAAACAACGACGCAATCCGCGCGCGACGTTGTACTCGCCGCCGCCCTCCCAAACGCGAAACTGGCGCGCCGTGTGGATTCGCACATCGCCCGGGTCGAGCCGCAACATCACCTCGCCCAACGCGATGAGGTCCCATCGGCAGTCTGTTTTCGGTTTGATCGCAAGTTCGCTCATGCGTCCCACAGCGTCCGAGAGAAAAGATCGCTCGGATGAAGGCTTCGCGTCGCGCTGAACAACTCGCAACGCGACCGCTCCTCGCTTCTAACGACGGCTCGCTTCCAAGCCGGAACCGGCACCGGCAAAATCTGGGTGGATGTTGACGACGCCGTACTGGCGGTATTCGACCTCGCGGTGCGCGGCCATGATCCACACGAAATTGATCGGGTAGCCCGGAATGGCGACGTTGGGATGATAACCGCGAGGCATCAAAACCACGTCCCCTTCGCGCACGGCGCCGGCAAAGTCCGGTGCCGCCGGATCGGAGAAGACGAACTGCACGCCGAACGACGGCGCTGGCATGTCATAGAAGACGTATAGCTCTTCGAGCATCTCGGCGTGTTCGTGCGGCGGCCAACTGGTCCAGTTGCCCGGGTCCGAGCGCGTGAATCCAGCGAGCAACCGTCCGGCTTTGACGTTCTTGCCGAGGAGGATCGTAATGGTGCGCCGATTGCCCGGGCCGCCCGTCGAAAAATGCAACGAATCATCGCCCTCGACCTCGGCCAAACGGACGACTTGCAACGGATAGTCGCCCGCTACGGGCGCGGCACACTCGATGAAGTCGGCGCGGTCTTCGGCCGACACCTCGACGTGCGCGCCGCGCGGGACGTAGATCGCATCGTAGCGTGCAAGCTCGTGCGCTTGGTCACCGACGCGCACCGTGCCCGAACCGGCCAGACAGATCAAGCCGGTCTCGCACTCTCCCGTGTCGAAAGCGACGCAGCGGACGCCCTTGTCCAACGTGATGCGACCGTAGCGCAGGTGGCGCATCGGACTGTTTTCCGGCGTGACGACGAGGCGGCGCCCCATGCCGCGATGCGTCGCCCGAAATACGAGCTGGTCTTCTCGTTTCATCCTCACTCCTCCGAATCTTCAAGCTTGTTGCGGTACCGCTCAAGCCACGCGCGGTGCCGCAAAGATGGGAGCCGTGACGAGAGCAGCGGCGCCGCGTAGGCGCGGGTATTCGCCGACCGTGGAAACCCTGATGGGCGTTTGGGCGACGCGCTCGGTCATCGCCCGCTCGGCCAGCGCTTGACGAACCGTCGGTTCGATCATGTCCCAAGCCGTCATGATCTCGCCGCCGATGTAGACGCACTCGGGGTTGAGCCCGTTGAGCACGGTAGCCAAGCCGAGACCGAGGTAGCGCGCCGTGCCTTGAACGGCGGCGCGCGCGCGTTCGTCGCCGGAGCGCGCGCGCGCCAGCAGATCGTTGATGGTGAAATCGTTCTCGCCGTCGTCGAGCAGCTTCTTCGGCTTCAAACGCGAAAGATCATAACCGAAATAGCGCGCCAGCGTCGCCAGATTCGAGATGTAAGCTTCCCAGCAACCGACCGACCCGCACAGGCAACGCGGGCCGTCTAGGCTGAGCGGCGCGTGACCGAACTCGCCGGCGACGTTGTCGCGACCGCGAATCAACTCGCCGTTGATAACTATGCCGACGCCAACGCCATCCGAAACTGCCACGAAGACAAAGTTGTTCGGCGTCGCACCGTTTCTCCCCAACCACATCTCAGCCAGCGCACACGCCTTGGGTGCGTTCTCGATGTAGACGGGCAGCGCCGTCCCCTTGGCGAGCGGCGTCCGCAGGTCCACGTCGCGCCAGCCGAGCGTCGGCGCGTTCAAGATAACGCCGGTGCGGTGGTCCACCATGCCGGGCACGGCGACGCCGATCCCTTCGCAATTAGAGGTAGCATTGTGCGCGTTCAACATCCGCTGCACGCGCACGATCAACTCTTCGACCAGTTCGTCGGGCGTAAACAGCGTGTCGAACGTTTCGAGCGCTAGTTGATGGCCGCCGAAATCGCTGAGCATCAAAAAGGTGCGGCTGAAGCGAATGTCGATGGCGATCACGAACCGATCATGCGTGCGCACGTGAAGAAAGGTCGGCTTGCGCCCGCGCACGGTTTTGCCTGTCGCTCCTTCGTAGATCAGCCCCTCGGCGATCAGCTCGTTGACGATCATGCTGATCACGTTGCGCCCGACCTTCATGCGCCGCGCTAGGTCGGCGCGCGAGATCGGTTGATGCTCGCGCACGAGGTTGAGCACGATCTGTCGGTTGATTTCGCGCGAAGTGGATCGCGTCGCGACCTGAAAATCGTACGGGTTGATCTTACGCAAAGCGCGTCACGACCTCCGGGAGAGCGATTGTTCAAACTTTGAACTATATACTGCCAAAACGGCTTGTGGTCAAGCGCGCAAGAGCGATCGGACTTCGCTCGTGCTCCGACGTTCGGACCGGCACGCCCATCGGCCGCGCCCGAGTCTCTGAGCGTCACTCGTAGCTGAGGGCTTGCACGGCATCTTGACGCGCGGCGCGCAGCGCCGGATAGAGCGCGCCGAGCAGTCCGCCCGCCAGTCCGATCGCGGCGGCGATAACGACCCACTGTGGTTCGATCTCGACAACCAACGACGTCGCGCGCATGACAACGGCGCGTGCGAGCAACGTGAGCACAAGGCCGAGGATGATGCCGAGGAGGCTGACGAGCACAGCCTCTTGTTCGATGACCCACGCGATGCGCGCGTTCGACATCCCGAGCGCCTTGAGGATGCCGATCTGTCGCGTCCGTTCGGTGACGGTGGTATACATCGCCAACAGAACCACCAACAAGCTGATCACGGCGGCGATGGCGACGATGACTTTGATGAAGATGTTGAGGGCTGGCACGCTCGTCGTGTAAAGTTCCGGCAAGTCGCGCGTGAAGATGATTTGATCTTCGGGGAACATTTCGTGAATGCGCGTGGCCACCGTCTCCTGTTCGGCTGGATTTTCGCAGGCGACGAGAATGCTCGTGCAGTGGTCTCGGCTTCCGACCTGTTCCTGCATGGTCGCGAGCGGGATTTTGATGCGCGCGCCGTTGGGCGGTTCATAGACGCCAACGATGCGGAACGGGCGGTCATACAGCAGCACGGTGTCGCCGACTTTGGCACGCCGCTGCTCTTTCCAAACCGCATCGACGATGGCTTCGTCGCCCGCCTCATTCAATCCGCGCCCCTCGACGATGCGCATCTGCGCGATTTCGGCGTACTCTTTGAACGGGATGCCATCGACCAAACGCATGCCGAAGCCCGTGTCGCTGCCAACGGTGTTCTGTCCGATGGGCACGGCGGCGCGCACGCCCGGGATCTTGCGAATCTCCGCGGCACGCGAAACGGGCAGCAGAAAAGGCTCAGACCCGCTCAAGCCGAACGTGCCCGAAGCGCGGACCATGATTTCAGCCCCGATATTGGCTTCGCGACGGGCGCGTTCGCGCAGGATGCCGTGCGCGAGTCCGACGGTGAAGGTGATGAGTAGCACGCCGATGGCGACGCCGAGGATGCTGGTGAAAGTGCGCGCCGGTCTATGGGCGAGATTGGCAAGTACTAGGTTGTCCATCGCTCTCTTCAAACTTGGATGTCGTCTCGCGAGACGCTCCAGCGCTCCGGCACCAGCTCGCCAGACGAGCACGAGCAAGCCGATGCTGGTCCAGAAGACCATGCCAGCCTTGCGCGCCAGTGCTAGTGTGACGCCCGTGGCTGCAGCAGAACCGAGCGCACGCAGGATCACTTCGGTGCCGCCTTCGTAAACCCCGATGGTTGCCGGCACGAAGCC
>CAKZOF010000283.1 GCA_937135995.1 uncultured Pyrinomonas sp. | reverse complement strand
CTTGTTGTTCGTGTTGAAGAGGTTGCGGACGAAGACCGACAAGGTCAAGTTGTACTTGTGATCGCCGCCACCCGGTCCACCGAAGATGACGCCCGGCCCGCCGAACGGCCCACCGAAGCCGCCTCGACCACCGCGTCCGCCACCATCACCGCGGCGTCCGCCTCCGCCCGGTTGATTGCCGCCTGCCGGTTGACCGTTTTCAAGCGACGGGCCGAAACCGAACGTTCTGCTCAACCTCAAGTTGACGGAATAGAAGGCTGGCCCTTGGCCGTAGTTGCGCGGAATCGTCGGCTGGCCCGGCAGCGGATTCAAGTCGAACGCTCCGTAGGGCGTCACACGCACGCTCGGGCGCGTCAGGTCGGTCGCCAAAGCCGGCCTTTCGGTGAACAGCGTATCGCCGTTGGTGTCTCGCCCGGTCGTGATGTTGAACGGCAGTCCCGAGCGAATGATGATGAACGGATTGAGGCGCACGTTCCACGGCAACGTGAAGTTGCCGGCGAAGGTCAAGCGATGACGCACGTCGAAGCTCGAACGTCCGTATTCGCCGCTCAGATCGTATTGATTGGCCGGAAACGTTCCGGCCCCGTCCGTGTCGCTCATCGCCTTGCCGAAAGCGTAGCTGACGAAGAAGCTCGCGTTGCGACTCAATCTGTTCTGCAAGTTGACGATGAGCTGGTTTTGATTGAGCCGACCGCTCGATTCGAAAAGATAGATGTTGCCGATGTTGCCGTATGGACGCACTCCCGTGCCCGGCACCGGCGCGTTGACGTTCCGCGAGCGCAACAGGTGCAACGTCCGCGTCCTGATGTAGTTGACCGACAGCGTCACCTGCGACGTCAACTGCCGCTCTATCCCGATAGCGCTCTGGATCGTGTAGGGCGTGCGCAAGTCATCGGCCAACCGCCGCACTGTGGTCGGCGCGAGCGCTCCCGCCAACTCGCTTGCCGTTGGCACGCGCGGGAAGAAGTCCGGGTTGCGCACGATGTACTGTTGCTGGTTCACCCCGTTGAACCGCCGCGCCTGCAGCACCAAGTTCTCGCTTACCCGATCGTAGAAGATGCCGAACCCGCCGCGAATCACCGTCCGCGCGCGCCGGTTGCCGCTGCCTACCCCCGGCGACCAGGCAAACGAAAAGCGCGGCGCAAAGTCCAACTTATCGTCTATGTTCGTCTGATTCTCGTACCGCAACCCGAAACTCAAAGTGAGATCCGGACGCAGGCGCCAATCGTCCTGAATGAACAGGCCGAGCGTTGTCTGATTGACGCTTGCTTCGGGATTGCCGGCTGACAAAGTGAACTGCGATGCGCCGCCGCCAAACGCCCGAATCTGCGCTGGCGTGTAGCCTAAACGCTGGAAGAGCAATGTACGGCGGTATTGTTCGAGCGACGAGATGGGGACGATGACCGGTTGACCGTCCGGCCCAAGCACGATTTGATTGTTGGCATCGAGCGCGGGGCCGAAGCCGCCCGTGAAGGTGAAGGTGCCGCCGAAGTTCTGCGGCGAGACGTCGTCTATGCGCTCGTGAATGAGGCGCACACCGGCTTTGAGCGCATGCAGTCCCCAAGCCCAAGAGGTGTAGTTCTGCAGTTCGTAACGATCCTCGATGTTGGACGAGCGCCCGACTTGCGCGCCGCCGCCGGTGAAAGCGTCGAGCACGCGAATGGTCGGCGTAGAGTTGTCGCCCAGTTGCCGCTGCTCTTCGCGGAAGAACTGAAAGCGCGTTTCGTTGACCACCTTCTGGTTGATGACGGCGGTCTCTGTCAACTGGATTGAATGCTCTGTGTTCTCGCTGTCGTAGGCGCGCGAAGGGAGATTGAAGCCGCCGATGCCGAGGTTTTGGCGATTCGCCTTCGTGAAGGCGTAACGCGCGATCAACGTGTTGGATGAATTCAACTGGTAGTCCAACCGCGGGCTGAACGTCGTCCGTCGTTGCGGCGTGAGAAAGCTCTGTGCAAAAAGCGTCGGCGTGAGCGTCGTCGGATCGAGCACGGTGGCATTGACCACTTCGTTGTCGTCCACTTCGCGCCGCTCGAAATCGACGAAGTACGAAGCTTTCCCGGCGATGAGCGGGCCGCTGATGTTGCCGCCGTACTGGCGAAGCTGATAGGGCGGACGGTTCTGCGCAAACGGATCGCGCGCGTTCAAGCTTTCGTCGTTGAAATTGAAGAAGACCGAGCCGCGGAAACGGTCGCTTCCCGGCTTGGTCAAGATTTCGATCCGCCCGAAGCCGAGCCGATCGAACTCGGCGGCGAACGGATTCTGATTGATTCTGATCTCGCGGATCGATTCTTTTGGCGGCAACCGTCCGCCCAAGAAACCATCGATGTAGATCTGTCCGCCGTTGGGTCCAGCCGCTGGTCCAGCCAATGCCTGCAACGCATCGGCCAATTCGTCCGGATCATCGGGCAGCGCTTGGAGATCTTGCCCGCGCAGGACGATGGCGCCCGCGTTGTTTTCGGGCTCGGTGCTGATGGGCGCTTCGGCCGAAACGTTGACTTCTTGCTGCGCGAGCGAGACGCTCAATTTGGCGTTCAACTCGACGCGCTGCCCGGCAGCGATCTCGACCGCATCGTTTTGGTAGGGCGCAAACCCTTGCGCCGTGATCAACACGGAGTAGCGTCCCGGCGCAAGCCCGGCGATGACGTACCGTCCTTCGCCGTCGGTCGTCGCAGTTTTAGTTGCGCCGTTGACATCGGTGACCACCACCGTCGCGCCGACGATCACCGCGCCGAGTTCATCTGTCACCTGACCGCGCAACGCGCCGGCCTGCTGCTGCGCGACGACCAGCAACGGCGCGAGCAGCGAGAACACCAAACCGAGGGCTACTTGCTTGAACCAACTCGAAGCATTCATAACTGCTTGTCTTTACTCCTTCCACAGTGCTTCGGATCGAATCTTCAGTCGCGCTGCGCGGCGGCCACGCGACCGGGAAGTGTGCGGCGAAAGCGCGCCGGTCGCGCTACGGCAAGCCGATGTTGAAATCGAGGATGCCGCCAGGCAACCCAAGGTCCATGCCCGGGCCGAGCGTGCCTGCCGCGGCGCGGTTCTGCAACGTCGGAAGCAGCGCGTCCAATCCAGCAACTACCATCACGGCCGTCAGGCGCGTTGGATCAGCGCCGCGCGTGCTCTGCACCACGATGAGATCGCCCGGCTTCAACTCGCTCACTTCGAGCGGCGGCAAGCGTTCGAGCATCTCTTGCACATCGAAACCACCGCGCATCATCCGCCCGCCGCCCGGACCGCCTTGCGGTGGACCAGCCAGGCCACCGCGCGGCGCTTGTGGTGGGCCAGCCATTCCCTCGCGTGGCGGTTCCGGTTGTCCGTCAGGTCGCCGGCGAACGGCTCCGCCTTGACCGTTGACTCGTTGGGCCAGCATAGCGGCGAACTCCGCTGGAATGCGGCGCAGCATGGCGCCTTTGCCGGTGACCACGGTGAGCGTCTGTTGCGATTGCAGATCCTTGATCTTGACCTCTTTGCTGGCAGGATCGGCCGAGACGACCGTGCCGAACACGGTGCGGAAAGAGCCAGAGACGATCTCCTCGGCTTTGAAACGCGTGCCGTCAGGACTACGCTCGCCCTTGGCGCGCAACTGATCGCCCACCCGAATCTCCTCGAACGCGCTCGGTTTGGCGTCATCGAACTTCACCGAGTCGGGCGCATATCGGCGGAACTTCACGCTCGGACCGGCCTCGATGACAACCGTCTGCGGGCCG
>CAKZOF010000282.1 GCA_937135995.1 uncultured Pyrinomonas sp. | reverse complement strand
GGGATGCTTTCACGCACCTGCTCGACGATGTCCTGTTCGGCGATGAGTTGATCGAAACGCTCAACGTTGGCAATAAAGGTTTCGACGATGCGCGGATCGAAAGAGCTGCCCGATAGCCGCCGGAGCAGCGCCAGCGATTCCTCGCGCGTCATGCCGCGCCGGTATGGCCGATCGCAGCGCGTCGCGTCGTAGAAATCGACCACGGCGATGATGCGCGCCACCAGCGGAATCTCTTCGCCGCGCAGGCCGCGCGGGTATCCGGTGCCGTCCCATTTCTCGTGGTGGTAGCGGACGATGTCTTCCACCGGGTAAGGAAATCCAACGCGCCGGACGATGTCGGCACCGACCACCGTGTGGACTTTCATCTTCTCAAACTCGGCCGCGGTCAATTTGCCCGGCTTGTTCAGAATGTATTCGGGCACGGCGAGTTTGCCGATATCGTGCAACAAAGCGCCGGCCTCTAGCGCCCGCAGTTCCTCTTCGCTAACGCCGAGCACGCGCCCGAGTTCCATGGCATAGATTTGCGTGCGCCGGACATGGCCGTGCGTCGTCTGGTCCTTGGCATCGATGGCGATGGCTAGCGATTCGACCATGTTCATGTGAAGTCGCGCGATCTCTTGCAGATGCTTGCGCTTCTCCGCTTCGGCCCGGCGGATCTGCGCGATGCGTTGCGCGTTGAGCCGGTTGAGCAAATAGACAAAGGCGACGACGAGCGCTCCGACGAGTAGAAAGGATGGAGCGCGGTCGTACCATGCCGTGTAGAGAAGCGCGGCGGCGGCGGCGCTTGCCATCTGTGTCAGCGCTCCCCACAACATGGCTTCGCGCGGCCAGCGAAAATCGCCCGGCGCTTCAAGCCGCTTGAAGGCGAGCGCGATGGTGACCACCAGTCCGTGTTGGACGAGTGCCATCGTCGTCAACGGCAGAAGCAGAACGCCAAGCGAAGCGCCGCCAGCGACGGCAGCCGGGTTGTCGATGACGCTCACCAGCAACTCAAAGGTCGAAGCCGCAACGTAGGTCGCCGCGACGCTCGCGGAAGCCAAAAGAAGAAAACGGGCGCGCCTTTGATGACGAACAGCCAGCGGGCCAGCGACGGCGGCGAGCACGGTCGCCGTCGCTGCTCCCTGCAGCATGGCCGCCAAAAGGATAAACGGATCGGCCAACGAACGGTGACTGGTCGCGTCGCAGTCGTCTTCACCGCCGTTGTCGACGGTGAGCGCAAAGTGCGCGGCGACCACGGTCAGGGCCAGAAGCGCGCCGAGCCAGCGAAGTCGCTCGGTGGTGGCCCGCTGCGACACGTCACGCGCCGCCGAGATCAAACAGACGGTGGCCACCACCGAAAGCAGCGCGAGCAAGGCGACCTGTGACCAACTCCGTCGGCTGATGAGCTGTCGGGCAGATTTCATGCGAGTACGATCAAGCCCAGTGAAATTTGTGAAACCACCAAGAGGACCTTTGTGGGAGAGCTGGTTAAAAATTGCCAAAACATGTTTGGCAAAAGCAAGGTAACTCTTTTCTCTTTGCGTGTCAAGGGGTTCGGTCGCTGGGTGGGCCGCTAAAGCGTTCTCCGCTCGGTTTCCCGAGGCGAAAGGCGGCATCACAGTGGTGAGCGCCGTTTTGAGCGTTCTTCCCCTGCTTGAGCAGTGGAAGCGCTGATGTCACAAAGTGCGATGCGCTTTCTCTCGCGCGCTAGACCTACAGAGACGCTTGCTGCCATGCGGGGGCTTTTTATCGGGTGCGTGCCGCTTCCCCGGTCGCCTTTCGTCTAGACGGGTGCTATGCTGAGCAAGATGACCCTCTCCAGTTGGCATCTTTCAGCGGAGAAGAGAACACTTGCCGAGCGTGACGTTTGCATCTTGGGTGGCGGCATCGTCGGCGCGAGCCTCGCTTGGTGGCTGCGGCGCACGGAGCCGAAGCTACGCGTCGCCGTGGTCGAAGCCCGGTTCATCGGCGCCGGAGCCTCTGGCAGAAACGCCGGCATGGTTCTGGCCGGACTGGCCGATCATTACGATCTGATGGTGGAGCGATACGGGCGCGCGCGCGCGTGCGCGGCGTGGCGAGCGACGTTGGACCACCAACGCTGGCTGCGTGACTTCGTCGCCGAAACCAACGCCGACGTAGAACTCGACCCGTGTGGTAGCTGGCGCACGGCGCTGTTGCCCGACGAGCGCGAACATTTGGCGCGGTCAGCGGAGTTGTTGCGCGCCGACGGTTTCGAGGCGGAGTACGTGGCTCACGATCCGCTCGGCGCTGGGTTTCACGGGGCGCTCGGCGTACGCAGTGACATGGGAGTGCATCCGGTCAAGCTTGTGCGGGCGTTGCTGGAAGCTTCAGGCGCGGACGTGTTCGAGGAGTGCGAGGCCGACGCGATCGAGCCGCTCAGCGACGGCGTCGGTGTGCGCACGCGGCGCGTCGAATTCAGGGCGCGCTGCGTGTTCATCGCGCTCAACGCCTACGCTGGACTTTTTCATCCTTTTTTCAAGCGTTTCATCGCGCCCCACAGGGGACAGGTGCTCGTTACCGCTCCCGTCGGCGAGCGGCTCTTCGACCGCTTAGTTTATGCCCATCACGGCTACATTTACTTTCGCCAGCTACGCGACGGGCGCGTGCTCCTCGGTGGTTTCCGGCACCTTTTCCGCGAACGCGAAGCGACCAGCGTCGATGAGACGACGCCGGAAGTTCAAGGGGCGCTCGAGGATTTCCTGCGGCAGCGGTTTCCGAAAGCAGCCGCCGCTCGGGTGGAAGCGCGATGGGCCGGGATCATGGACTTTTCACCCGACGGGCTGCCGGTGGTCGGGCGATTGCCGGAGAGCGAACGGGTGATGTACGTGGTCGGGTTCACCGGACACGGCTTCGGTTTGGCGCTGGAAGTTGCGCGTCGCGCCGTAAACTTGTGGCGGACGGGCGCGCCGGATGAACTCTTCGGCGCCGAAAGATTCTAAGGAGATGACATCGGGCGAAATCGCTCGCTTCGGCGCATGAGCGAGAGCCACGCTTAGGGCTTGACGAAAGGCGAAAAATCGTGTATTCCCGGCATCTTGTGCTACACTTCGCACGGAAAAATTCTCTCCACGCGAGTGGCAGCACGAGGATCGCTCGCTCCGCATGGAACCTCGCGTTCCGAGCCTCGCTCTGGCTTTCACAAGTAAGGAGCGTGCGAGCGCGGAGTGATGAACGGTTCGTCGCGCGACGAACCGCCTTGGTTGGGCTTCGTCCGGACGCAGCAAAGGCGCGGTCAGCGTGGGCGGAGTCCTCGGGTGAAACCGCATCGAGTCGCTGGCGAGCGGCCGCACGCGCCGCGAAAGCTCGCAAGGACGACTCGACCAAAACGACTTGACCCCTGAATCAAGGGCGACAGGAGGAAATCTAGATGCGACGAACTTTGGCTCTTGTGGCTTTGTTGGCAGCGACGGTCGTCTGGGCTGGCTGTCCCGGACCGGAGAACGCGAACAATGCCAACATGAACGCTAACATGGGCATGATGAATGCCAACACCGGCATGGGAACCATGAACTCGAACATGGGGACCATGAACTCCAACATGGGCACTATGAACTCCAACATGGGCGCGATGAACTCCAACATGGGAACCATGAACGGCAACATGGGCGCCATGAACCGCAACATGGGAACCATGAACGGCAACATGGGCGCCATGAACCGCAACATGGGAACCATGAACCGCAACATGGGAGCGAACGCCAACCGCACTCCGTAG
>CAKZOF010000281.1 GCA_937135995.1 uncultured Pyrinomonas sp. | reverse complement strand
CTTTTCCCTTTGCGCGTGCCGTTATATCGAGCCTCGGGGGACGCAGTCTCTAGAAAAAGATTAGATTCTCATTGAAAAAATCTTAGAGCGTCTAAACCCTTGCGTACGAAGACCGTTTACGAATTCGGCCCCTACTCCTTGGACGCCGCCGAGCGCGTCCTCAAACGCGACGAAAGCATCGTCCCGCTGACGCCCAAGGCACTGGAGACGCTGCTCGTTCTGGTGGAGAAGAGCGGCAGCGTCGTCTCGCGCGCCGAATTGATGGAGCGCATCTGGCCGGACACCTTCGTCGAAGAACAGAACCTGAACTTCAACATTTCGGTGCTGCGGCGTACGCTCGGCGGCAAAGAGAACGCCCTCTACATCGAAACGGTACCCAAACGCGGTTATCGCTTCGTGGCCGAAGTGAGGGTCAGGCACGTTCCCATCGCTGGAGAACTGCCAGAGGGTGCCCCTGCCGAAATCGGCAGCCGCTCGCTGGATGCGGTCGAGGCGTCAGTTCATGACGCACGCCCGATGGGGCAAGAACCCTCTATTCGTGCTGCCGAGGAGATCCACTGGCATGCGTCCGCAGGTCGGGAGCGCTCTCAGCCCGCGTCGTTGGAGATCGGTGACTCATCCTCGGGGCGCGCTGGCTCTTTCCTCACGAGGTTGATCCGCCAGCGATCGGTACTCGTGCTCATCCTTCTAGTGCTTTCGAGCATCGTCTTGGTTGTCGGTTGGTGGGGCTTTTTCCGAAAGGGTTCGGACCTCGCACCGTCTTTTCAACGAATGCGCATCACCCGCTTGACCGTAGTCGGCAACGTGCGCGAAGCGGCCATTTCGCCCGACGGCAAATATGTCGTCTACGTAACGGACGCGCACGGACAACAGAGCATGTGGCTGCGGCACGTAGCGACAGCGAGCGACGTGCAGATCGCGCCGACGACGAACGAAAGCTACCATAATCTCGCCTTTTCCCCCGAAGGCGATCAGATCTATTTCGCCAAAGGCGCGCGCGGCGTGCCTTCCACCCTTCACCGCATCGCGGTGTTGGGCGGACCACCGCAGAAGATCAGCGACAACGTGATGAGCCGCGTCACCTTCTCCCCCGACGGACGGCGCATGGCTTTTGTGCGCACTTTTCCATCGGGCGACCGAGATGCACTCGTCGCGGCGAACGTTGATGGAACGGACGAACGCATCCTCGCTGTCAAGGGGCCGGATGAAACGCTCTCGCCAGGCACGCCCGCATGGTCGCCCGATGGCAAGACGGTGGCCTGCGGTATCATGGACATCAAGAAGAACGAGATGACCATCTTCGGCCTTGATCCCCAAGACGGCTCGCCAGTGCAGATCACGACGCAGCGGTGGTTTCGCGTCGAAGGCATCGCGTGGGCACCTGACGGCGCAGGACTGCTGGCCATCGCCACGCCGCGAAAAAGCTTCTTCTATCAACTCTGGTACATCCCCATCGGGGGCACGCCCTACCGGATCACCAACGATCTCGATAACTACAACGGGATCAGCGTCGCGCGGACGTCGGGCGCGGTCGTCACCGTGCGTTTCACGCAATACGCGAGCATCTGGATTCTCGATCCAGCTGAAGGAGCGATCAATGCCAAACGCCTAACTTTTCGGGCCGATGTCTTCGATGGAGGCAACGGCGTTGCGTGGACGCGCGACGATCGCATCATCTACGCTTCCAACGCCGATGG
>CAKZOF010000280.1 GCA_937135995.1 uncultured Pyrinomonas sp. | reverse complement strand
TCGAGCGAGCGGTAAAGGCGCACGAAGACCTCTTGCGTCAAATCTTCCGCCGCATCGGCGCGCCCTGTGAAACGGTAGGCGAGGTTGTATATGCGCCGCGAGTAGGTCGCAACGATCTCCTCCCACGCCGCGCCGTCGCCGGCACGCGCACGCCTCGCTAGTTCGGCTCCTTCGCCGGTAGCCAAGACTTTGGTCGCTCCCACGTTGTTCAAGCCTCGTTTCGCCGGATGGGTGCCGCCGACCGGCGAAAAATCCTCTCACATCTTCACTCTACGTCCAAGCCGAAGAAAAAGTTCCGCTCCTTTGGACGGAACTCCCGCCGCGCGTGGGGCGAGAGCGCCCGCCAGATCCCATCACGGATGGCGCGTCTTTTCAGCGTCGAGCGAGGTCGTCATCACGGACGCTTCACGCTCCGTTTGCTCGACGGAAGATGAGTCTGGTTGGGCCGATTCTCGTCCGGGCTTTGCGCTTGTCGCCTTTGCGGTGGCCCCATCGCCGCGCAGGCCGTTTCGGCCCCTTGGCAGCCCGCTGTCGCCCTTCTTGCAGGAGGCGCTCAACTTGTAGTAGCCTGGTCAGGCGATACAAGATATTGTGGTAGGGGCGGCGAGCGCCGCGAAAGGAAACGTCACAGAGTGCGTCGGAAGTGGCAGTTGATCGGCTTGAGCGCGTTGGCCCTGATTGTCCTCTGGTGGTTTGGACGCGGGCTCGACTGGAGCGCGGTGCGCGGGGCGTTGCGCGCAGCTGATTGGCGACTGATCGGCGTGGCCGTTGCGTTGGTCTGTTCGACCTACGCCATTCGTTCTTCTCGCTGGCGCGCGCTGTTGGCACCACTGGCGGCGGCCAGATGGGCCGATCTGTTCGCCGCGACCACCGTTGGCTTCGGTGCGATCTTCACTATCGGGCGTACGGGCGAGATCTTGCGCCCAGCTTTTCTTACGCTTCGCGACCGGCGCGTTTCGCCGACGGCCTCTTTCGTCACCATCGGCGTCGAGCGGATCTATGACATGGCGGCCATCGTGCTGATGTTTGCTGCCAACCTGTTGTGGTTCGTGCCGTCGGTTGCATCCGCTGAACGGCTGGCGCAGGTGCGCTTCGCTGGTGCAGTGCTGTTTGTCGGCGCCGTCGCCGGAATCGGCGTGTTGATTCTCTTTCGTTTCTCTGCCGGGCGCATCGCCCGCGCCACGAGAACAGCCAGCCGTCGCTGGCCGCGCTGGGCGCAACGTGCAGCGGAATTCGGCGTGCGCTTCGTCGAGCAATCGGCACGCGCTTTGAGCGTGCTCGTCAATGGACGCGAACTGGCAGTCACCATCGGGTGGACGGCGCTTCTTTGGGCGGCGATCGCGACGGCGGACCTGTTGGTGCTGCGCGCTTTCGGTCTTCCCTTCGGCATCGGCGAGACGATCTTCATCATGGGGTGGGCGCTCGTTGGTTCGTTGGTGCCGACGCCGGGCGGCGCCGCTGGCGCGTTTCACGCCGCCACCGCTGCCGGATTGATCTTTCTCGGCGTGGGGCGCGAACAGGCGGCGGCCATCTCGATCGTCATGCATCTGGTGCTCTTCGGCCCGGCGCTCTTCTTCGGCCTCTACTACTTTCTACGTAGCGGTCTGGACCTTGCGCGGCTGTGGGACGAAGCCGCGCGCGAAGCTGAAGAAACAGAGCGCGAACCGAGCGCGCTCGTCGAGCGTTGACGGGGTGCGCCCGGGAGCGCAACGGGCAGCGACGCGGAGTCCGGCGGGCGATGCGGCTGGCCCGAGACATCCTGCGTGCAACGAGGGAGGGTAAAACAAGATGAAGTGCCCGTTCTGCGGTCATCTGGAAGATAGGGTGGTCGATTCGCGGGAGTCACGCGAAGGCGATCTGATTCGGCGGCGGCGCGAGTGCTTGCGTTGCGAACGCCGATTCACCTCCTACGAGCGCATCGACGAGATACCCTACATGGTCATCAAAAAAGACGGGCGGCGCGAGCCGTTCGATCGCAACAAGGTCATGGCTGGTCTCTTGCGCGCGTGCGAAAAGCGGCCCATTCCCGCGGCGAAGTTGGAGGCGATCGTCAACGCCGTCGAGAAATACGTACAAGAGTCGCCCGAACGCGAGCGCCCGACCTCCAAGATCGGCGAGATGATCATGCGTCGTCT
>CAKZOF010000279.1 GCA_937135995.1 uncultured Pyrinomonas sp. | reverse complement strand
AGGACTGGCGCGTCGAGACGTTGCTCATCCTCTCGGGCGATCACCTTTACCGCATGGACTACCGCGATTTCATCCGCCGTCACGACGAAACGGGAGCCGACGTGACCATTTCGGTCGTCCCATGCGCGGCCCAAACGGCGTCGGAGTTCGGACTGCTGAAGCCGGACGAGACGGGGAGAGTGATGGAGTTTCGCGAAAAGCCCAAAGGCGCCGCGCTCGAAGCGATGCGCGTCGATACGCGCGCCTTCGGATTGAGCGAGGAAGAGGCCGCTGCGCGCCCCTTTCTCGCTTCCATGGGGATCTACGTCTTCAACTACAAGAAGCTCGTCGAACTTCTCAAGCAAGATCCATCGTGGGTCGATTTCGGGCGTGAGGTGATCCCGGCCGCCATCCGTTGCTGCCACGTGCAAGCCTATCTATTCAAAGGCTACTGGGAGGACATCGGAACGATTTCGGCCTTCTACAAAGCCAATCTGGATTTGACTTCGCCGCTTCCGAAGTTCAACTTTTTCGACGCCGATGCGCCCATCTACACGCGCGCACGGTATCTGCCGCCGTCGAAGGTTCACAACTGCGAGATCGTGGATTCCATCATCAGCGAAGGGTGCATCATCAACGGCGCACGCATTCACCGGTCGATCATCGGACTGCGCAGCCGCATCGAACGCGGAGCCTTCATCGAAGAGACGATCCTGATGGGTGCCGACTATTTCCAGACGATCGAAGAGATGGCCGATGATCAACAGGCCGGCGTGCCGCGCGTCGGCATCGGCGAAAGTTCCGTCATTCGCCACGCGATCATCGACAAGAACGCACGCATCGGCGCAGGCGTTCGCTTGATCAATGAGGCGGGCGTCGAGCACGCAGATGGACCGAACGGCATGTTCTACATCCGCGATCGCATCATCATCATCCCTAAAAACGCCGTCATTCCTGATGGCGTGACGATCTGACAGGTTCCCAACGAAGAGAGTTGAACCGGCGGGCGACGAACCCACTTGCGCTCGTCAAGAGACCTCTTTTCGACCGCGCTGATGGAAACATTTCACCGGGCTCGTTCGTTATAATGCAGGAAAGCAAAACGATTCTTCCCAAATGGAGGAAGGCGAAATGAAGGGTTTTCTAACATCTCTTGCGTTGTTCGGACTCATGACGATGAGCGTGCACGCGCAACAGAACTTGCCGCCGTTGATTCCGCGCGAAGTCCTCTTCGGCAACCCCGAACGGGCGAACCCGCAG
>CAKZOF010000278.1 GCA_937135995.1 uncultured Pyrinomonas sp. | reverse complement strand
GGCGGGAAGACGCCAAGTTTGATCTCCGGTTGACCGAAGCGCGCGCGCTCGCTGGCGATGACCACATCGCAGCCCAAGACGAGTTCAAACCCACCGCCGAGCGCCGCGCCATCGACTACGGCGACGGTCGGTTTCGCCATCTGTTCCATCAGACGGAAGAGGTTGTGAAACGAATCGAGCATCTGGTAGACGGTTTCGGCCTTGTGATCCTCGACGGCGACGCCAGCGCTGAAGGCGCGACACGTGGGAGCGGCATCGAAGACGATGGCGACCATCTCATGGTGGCTCATGCAGTGGTCCAGCGCGCGCCCCATTTCGCGCATCATCGGGATATGAAAGATGTTCAGCGGCGGGCGCGCCAGCGTGATGCGTCCGACTCCGTTCTCGATCTGTAAGCGAATGAAGTCGAAGTTTTCGCTCATCCCGGTCATTCTACTTTGCTTGCGCTCTCGGTCGGAAACGGTGCGCCGAGCCACGCGCGGTAGATCTGCCGCTGTGCGTCGGATGGCGCTGTGACGGGCACGATCTTGTATTCATCTTCTGGTGCCGCGCCGAGCGCGACCTCGAGTGTGCGCAGATCATCGGCGCGAAAGATCGTCAGACGGATCTTCTCGCCCGGTTTTCGTTCTTCGAGCCGCGCGTTGAAAGATTCGAGAGTGACTCGTTTGCCGTCGAGCGCGACGATCTGGTCACCCGCGTTCAAGCCTTGATCGTATGCTGGGGTCCCGGCGCGCACTGTGCGCACGATGAGCCGGTCGCCCTCCTGAGCGAGTTGCGCGCCGAGGTAGGCGCGCGGCTCGTTGCTCGATCTTTTGACTTCCAAGCGCAGGCCAGCGGCTTCGAGAAACGAATTGTAGGGCAACTCGTCGCGCCCGCGAACGTAGCGGCGGAAGAACTCATCAAGGCTACGCGACGCCATCTTCTCGCAGGCCGCTTGAAAGTCTTCCGGCGTGTAGTTGCGCCCCTTCCGGTAGAATTCGGCGTAGAGGTAACGCATCACGTCATCGAGCGAGCGCCGCCCGGCGCTCGCGCGTCTAATCTCAAGATCGAGCAGCACGCCGAGCAACGCGCCTTTGTCGTAGTAGGAGACTTGCGAGTTGATCGAGTTCTCGTCGCGACGGTAGTACTTGATCCAAGCATCGAAGCTCGCCTCTTCGACGCTCATCACGAGGCGCCCCGGCGTGTTCTGCAAGCTCTTGATCGCATCGGCCAGCATCTCTAGATAATCGCGGTCCGAGATCAAACCAGCGCGGAGCAACAGGATGTTTTCGTAGTAGCTGGTCAGCCCTTCGGCGACCCAGAGGAGCTTGGTGTAGTTCTCGCGCGTGTAATCGAACGGGCCGAGCGCATCGGGGCGTATGCGCTTGACGTTCCAGAGATGGAAGAACTCATGTGCGACGAGCGACAAAAAATCTCGATAATCTTTTTCAGGGCGAAAGCCGAATCGACGCCAGATGAGCGCCGTGGAGTTGAGATGTTCGAGACCGCCGCCGCCTGACGGCGCGAGGATGAGAAGGAAAGTGTAGTCGCGGTAAGGGATGTCGCCCATCATCTCGGCGGCTGCTTCGACGATCTTTTGCACGTCGCGCCGCATCCTTTCGGCGTCGTAGTTGCCGTCGCCATCGATCACGATGCGATGCGGCACGCCGCGCACGCGGAATTCGAGCGTCCGAAAGTCGCCGGCGAGCACGGGCGAGTCATAGAGGATGTCGAAATTCTCGGCGCGAAAGGCGTTCGGCGTGCCCTCGACCGGCGGTAGTCCGGTCGCGATCTTCCAGTTGCCGTAAGGCACGATGCGCAGCGTCGCCGGCGCATCGAGATGTCCGTCGATGTACATGAGCAGCGCGGCGTTGTTCCAGAAAGCGTGTCGGTCGTTCAACTCGTTGGTGCGAACCGACAGTTCGTTGGCATAGACGCGGTAACGCACCGTGATGGCGCGCAGCGAATCTGTGTCGATGCGCCACGTGTTCTTATTTACCTTGCGCCATGCGAGCGGGCGTCCCTCGGCTTCAGCCGTGAAATCCTGCACATGGCGCGCGTACTCGCGGATCAAATAGGAACCGGGCGTCCAAACGGGCATCACGAGGTCAAGCTGCGGGCGCGCTTCTTCCAAGCGCAGGCGCATCTCGACTTCCAGCATGTGCGTGAAAGGACGCGGCATGGAGACCGTAAAAACGATGTCCGGCGTGGAACGCCGCGGAGTTTGATTCATG
>CAKZOF010000277.1 GCA_937135995.1 uncultured Pyrinomonas sp. | reverse complement strand
GCGCCGAGCACGGCCAGAACGGTTTGAAACTCCGCATGCAGGTCTCGAGGCACCACCTGCGTGGCCACCGGCGCCGGACGCAGTCCCAATTTGCGGCACACGTACGCTTCCACGCGCGGTGGCAGATGCGCGCTGGTACCCACGGCGCCGCTGAGTTTGCCCACGGCCACCGAGTAGCGTGCCGATTCCAAACGCCGCTGGGCCCGTCGGAACTCGTCGTACATGCCGGCCAGCTTGAAACCGAAAGTGATCGGCTCGGCGTGAATCCCGTGACTGCGCCCGATACACGGGGTGGCCTTGTGCTCGCGTACGCGCCGTGCCACCACCGGCAATAGCGCTTCCAGATCCGCACGCAAGAGGTCGGCGCTCTGCACCATCTGGACGGCCAAAGCTGTGTCCACCACGTCACTGGAGGTCAGTCCGTAGTGCAGCCAACGGCTCGCCCGATGCGCGTCGGGCGAGCAGCGTGCGGAAAGATTCCAGCGTCGAAGGCGGGATGGTCTCTTCGGCGTGCGCAAACAAATAGGCGCGGTCACGCCCAAGCGCGTGGGCGAGCAAGCTGGTTGCTTCGCGACGCGCTTCGTCTATCTGCGCGCCGCGCAATCGCTCGGTTGCTTCGGCGAGCGCGTCCCGTATGCGCAAGTCCCCCCTCCACCGTTTCGGACGGAAAGTTTCCTCTTTTCGCTTCGAGGTCTATAATTGACGTTGGCTATTTTATGCTTTGCGAAACCGGAGCGTGAAGGTCGTGCAAGCCAAACTGATTGTCGAAGGGATGCATTGCGCTTCATGCGCCGCCGACATCCGCGAAACGCTCGAAGAGATCGAAGGCGTACGGCGCGCCGAAGTCGACTTCCAGAGCAAGGCGGCGACGGTCGAGTATGACGAAGAACGAATATCAGCGAGCGCGCTCGTCGAACGGATCGAAGAGCTCGGTTACACGGCAAAAGTGGTCGGGTGACGCCGCTTCGGCGAGCGGACAAGATGAAGACGAACATGGACTCCAGACTCGATCAAGCGAGCGAGGCGCTCATCAAATCGTATCTCAACGGCGGCACGAAGATCCATCATCTGGATCGTCAGCCGCTGCCGTCGCACGAGATGATCATCCGCATCATTGACGCGATGCACGAACTCGTCTTTCCGGGTTACGCGGGAGCGCAAGGATTGACCGGAGCGAGTCTGCGCCGCCACGTCGAAGCGCGCATGATGTGGCTTTACGAAGCGCTGACCGAACAGATCAGCCGCGCCATCAATCACGGACAGAAGATCGGCGCGCACTGCGAGGTGACCGAACGCGAAGCCGCTGATTGCGCCGCAGAATTCTTGGCTCAGCTTCCGCGCGTGCGCGAAGTGCTCGCGACCGACGTGCAGGCGGCATATGAAGGCGATCCGGCGGCGACCTGCCTTGACGAGATCATCTTCAGCTATCCGGGCGTCTATGCGGTGATGGTCTACCGATTGGCGCACGAACTCTACAAGCTGCGCGTGCCGCTCATCCCGCGCATCATGACCGAACACGCGCACCATCGCACCGGCATAGACATCCATCCGGGAACGAGGATCGGTTCGCGCTTCTTCATCGACCACGGCACGGGCGTGGTCATCGGCGGCACGGCGATCATCGGCAACAACGTCAAGCTCTATCAGGGCGTGACGCTCGGCGCCTTCTCTTTCGACAAGGACGCCAACGGACAATTGATCCGCAACACGAAACGCCATCCGACCATCGAAGACGATGTGGTGATCTACGCGGGAGCGACGATCTTGGGCGGCGACACGGTGATCGGACGCGGCAGCGTCATCGGCGGCAATGTCTGGTTGACGCACTCGGTGCCGCCGGGAACGCGCGTTCTGCAAGAAGCACCGAAGCTGCGTATCATCACGCCGGAAGGGACGAAGGAAGAGGAGATCGAATCGGTGGCGAAGAAGTAAGAGACCCTGCATCGCGTCTTCAGAGTTTAGCGTAAAGCGCCCCGATCGAATCGATGGCGAAGAAGTTAAGATATGCGATCGTCACACTCTCGAGTGGCGGACTAACGATCAGCTAAAAACCGCACAATGGCCGAAAGCGCTGATGAGATCGTCGTGCTTTGGATTACCGCCGGGCTTGGGTGCGATGGCGAGACCATCGCGCTGACCGGCGCGACGCAGCCGAGCCTCGAAGAGTTGATTCTGGGTGGGCTGCCCGGCATCCCGCGCCTCGTCCTGCACAACCCGCTTCTCGCCTACGAAGTGGGCGAAGAGTTCCTCGCGCCTTTCCATCGCGCCGCGCGCGGCGAAATAGACCGGTTCATCCTCGTCATCGAAGGCTCCATCCCGGACGAGACGAACAAGCCGGAAGGTTACTGGGCCGCTTTCGGCGTGGATCAGCAGACTGGGCAACCGATCACCACGTGCGAATGGATCGACCGGCTGGCACCGAACGCTTGGGCCGTGGTCGCGGTCGGCACGTGCGCCGCCTATGGCGGCATCCATGCGATGGAAGGCAATCCAACGGGCTGCATGGGATTAGCTGATTATCTCGGGTGGGATTGGCGCTCGCGCGCCGGCATCCCGATCGTCAACGTGCCCGGATGCCCGACCTTGCCCGATAACCTGACCGAGACGCTCCTTTATCTGTTGCGCCAAGCGGCGGGGCTGGCGCCGATGATCCCGCTCGACGATCAACTGCGCCCGACGTGGCTCTTCGAGCAAACGGCGCACGAAGGATGCAATCGCGGCGGATACTACGAACAGGCGGAGTTCGGCGAAGAGTACGGCTCGCCTAAATGCATCGTCAAACTGGGTTGCTGGGGCCCGGTGGTCCAGTGCAACGTCGGCCGGCGAAGTTGGCTGGGCGGCGTTGGCGGTTGCGCCAACGTCGGCGGCATCTGCATCGGTTGCACGATGCCGAGCTTTCCTGACAAGTTCATGCCGTTCATGAATCAACCGCCCGGTTCGCTGCTTTCGTCGCACGCGGTAGCGACGTATGGCCGGGCCGTGCACGCGCTGCGGCGTTTCACGCAGGCTTCGCTCAACAAGGAACCTAGCTGGCGACAGAAAAAGCCAGTTCAAGCGGCTGGATCGGATTCGAGAAATCGCTGACCGACGGAAATGAACCGCATGGAAGTGGATCAATCGTGGGGGCAGAAGGCGGAGGATGCGCTCGGGTTGGCGAGCGCATTGGAGGCCGAAAAGCTCCTCGTCATGCTCGCGGCCACCTTCTTCCCGTTCTGTTCGGATTCGGCGAACGATATTCAGTGCGCGGCAGAGATGCCGGATACGACGACGCTCTACCGCACGCTCGTCGAGCAGATCCCGGCCATCCTCTTCACCGCATCGCTCGAAGGTGGGATCAGTGAAGCTTACGTCAGCCCGCAGATCGAACAACTGCTCGGCTTCACGCAAGAAGAATGGTTGAACGATCCAGTGCGTTGGTATCAGCAGATCCACCCGGATGACAAAGCCCGCTGGAGCATGGACGCGGCGCAGATGCTGCTCACGGGAGAGCCGCTGCGCGCCGATTACCGCGTGATCGCGCGCGATGGGCGCGTCGTCTGGTTCCATTGCGAGGTCAAGATGGTGCGCCGCACAGATGGGCGTCCGTGGTTCATTCACGGAGCGGCGTTCGACATTACGGAACTGAAACGGGCCGAAGAAGCTTTGCGCCGCGCAGCGGACGAACTTGAAGCGCGAGTCGAAGAGCGCACGGCAGAGCTTGCGCGCGTCAACGCGCAGTTGCGTTCGGAGATCGCCGAGCGCAAGCGCATCGAGGAAGAACTTCGCCGCGCGCGCGACGAACTCGAAATCCACGTCGAGCAGCGCACCGTTGAACTGGTCAAAGCGAACGAGGCGCTGCTGCGCGAAATCGGCGAACGTCGCCGCACCGAAGACGCGCTGCGCAAAAGCGAAGGGACCTTGCGCGCGTTGTTCGATTGCGCTCCCGATGCGATCATCGTCATAGATCAACGAGGGTATATCCTCCAACTGAACGCGCAAGCTGAGAAGATTTTTCAGTATGGGCGCGATGAGATGCAGAATCAATCGATCGAAGTGCTGCTCCCGGAAGTGGACTGGACCAGTTGGTGCGATCGCGCATTTCACCTCGGCGAATTTGAGTCATGCGGTCAGCGCAAAGATGGGAGTTTGTTCCCCGTCGATGTCCGCTTGAGTCCGACGGAGACGAAAGAAGGGCGCTTGGTAATCGCCGTCATTCGCGACATCACAACGCGCAAGCAGTCCGAACGCGAACTGCGCGAGTACGCCTCGCGCTTGAAAACGCTCTCTCGCCGGTTAATGGAAGTGCAGGAGGTCGAGCGCCGGCGCATCGCGCGCGAGCTTCACGACGAAATAGGGCAGACGCTGACCGGCCTGAAGCTAACTTTGGAGATGGGAGCGCGACTGCCGCGCGAAAAACCTCAAGAAGTATTCGGTCAAGCGCTGGAGATGGTCAACGGACTGATGGCGACGACGCGCAAAATCTCTTTGGATCTGCGTCCGGGCGTGCTCGACGACCTAGGACTCCTTCCCGCCCTGATATGGCAGATCGAACACTACACGGCGCAGACGCGCGTGCGCGTCGAGTTCAAGCATCACGGGCTCGAGGGTCGCCGTCTCCCGCCAGAGGTCGAAACGGCGGCCTACCGCATCGTTCAAGAGGCCTTGACCAACGTCGCGCGCCATGCGCAAGTGGATGAAGCTGTGGTGCAAGTTTTGGCCGACGATCAGACGATCTTGATCAACGTCGAAGATCGCGGCGTGGGTTTCGATCCTGAAGTCGTCTTGGCGACGAACGAGACGAGCGGGCTGGCCGGCATGCGCGAACGCGCCGTGTTGCTCGGCGGAAAACTGACGGTCGAATCACGGCCCGGCGGCGGCGCTCGGTTGACGGCGATTTTGAAGACCGGAAGGAACGAGGTCGCCAGCTAAATTGAATCGAAAGCGTTCGGTAGTTTGAAAAGGTTCGTCGGCGATGGTCACGATCGTACTGGCAGATGATCATCACATCGTCCGTCAAGGGGTCCGCGCGTTGCTCGAAGCCGAACCGGACTTCGAAGTCGTCGCGGAAACGGGCGATGGGTTGGAAACGCTTCAAACCCTCGAACGGTTGAAGCCCAACGTGCTCGTGCTCGATCTGATGATGCCGGGGCTCAACGGGCTCGAGGTCGTGCGCCGCGCGAGCAGATTGTCGCCGCACACGCGCACGGTGATCCTTTCGATGTATGCCGATGAAGCTTACGTGCTCGAAGCATTGAGAAACGGCGCCGCCGGGTACGTGCTCA
>CAKZOF010000276.1 GCA_937135995.1 uncultured Pyrinomonas sp. | reverse complement strand
GAAGCGGCGGGCATCCGCCCCGGTGATCGCATCGTCGCTTTCAACGGCAAGGAGCATCCGACGTGGGAGCGCATCGAAGGCGACGCGCTTCTTTCGCCCGGGCAGCCCATTTCAATCGTGGTCGAACGCAATGGCCAACGTATCCCGCTGGTCATCACGCCAGCGCGCGTTGCACGCGGGGGCGAGGCCATGGGAGAACTCGGGATCCGTCCCGATTACGGCGAAGTTCCCGTCATCGTCGGGCAAGTCGAACCGGGATCGCCGGCGCAAGAGGCTGGCCTTCGTCCCGGCGATCGGATTCTGGAACTCGACGGGCAACCGGTGCGCAACGAGCAGCAGGTCGTCGATTACATCCAAGAGCACAAATCGCAACCGATTCGCATCGTCGTCGAGCGCAACAACGAGCGCTTGGAACTGGTCGCGCAAGCGCGTCGCCTGCCGGACGGAACCGAACGGCTCGGGTTTTCCTTCAGCAGCCGGCTGCCGACCGAGCGCGTCGGCCCCGTCGCCGCTGCGGTCTATGCCGTGCGGACCAACATCGAAGTGCTGCGCTTGACGGGCAAAGCGCTCGGTCAAGTGATCACGGGATCGCGCTCGGCGCGCGACACGCTCGCCGGACCGATCGGCATCGCGCGCGCCTCTTCGATGGCGGCCAACACGGGCGGGCTGGAAGGCGTCTTCAGGTTGCTCGCCTTCTTGAGCCTCAACCTTGGGATCTTCAACCTGCTGCCGATTCCGATGCTCGACGGCGGCGCGATCCTCTTGCTCATGGTGGAAGCCGTGCTGGCGCGCGCCGGCCTTCAACTGTCGCTCGCCTTGCGCGAACGCATTCAGCAAATCGGTTTCGTCGCGCTGCTGCTGCTGATGGGCTTCGTCATCACCAATGACTTGATGAAAGAGGTCTCGCGCTGGCGCAACAGCGACGAAGCGCGACCGGCAGCCGAAAGAGCCAAGTAGAGAAGCATTCACTACCAGACCGGAGTTTTATGCGTAGGAAATCGAGAGCGGTCAGAGTCAAACATATCCAGATCGGCGGCGACGCTCCCATCGTCGTCCAGTCCATGACCAAAACCGACACGGTCGATGTCGAAGCGACCGTGCGCCAGATCGAAGAGATGGTGCGCGCTGGCTGCGAGATCGTGCGCGTCGCCGTGCCGGACAAGGAAGCGGCCATTGCGCTCAAAGAGATCAGGCGGCGCGTCCCCGATGTGCCGCTCGTCGCCGACATCCATTTTCATTACAAACTGGCATTGATGGCGCTCGAAGCGGGCGTCGACAAGCTCCGCCTGAATCCCGGCAACATTGGCGCGGTCGAGCGCGTGCGCGAAGTTGTGCGCGCCGCGCAAGCCCAAGGCGTGCCGATCAGAATCGGCGTCAACGGCGGCTCGCTCGAAAAGGACCTGCTCGCCAAGTACGGCATGGCGACGCCCGAAGCGATGGTCGAATCGGGAATGCGCCACATTCGCATTCTCGAAGACTTGGGCTTTTACGACATCGTCGTCAGCCTCAAAGCTTCGGACGTGCGCCGCACGGTGGCCGCTTACCGCCTACTCGCCGAAAGGGTCGATTATCCGCTTCATCTCGGCGTGACCGAAGCGGGCACGCCCTTCGGCGGAACGATCAAATCGGCCATCGGACTCGGCATTCTACTTCACGAGGGCATCGGCGACACGATCCGCGTGTCGCTCGCCGCCGAGCCGCAAGAAGAGGTGCGCGTCGCGTGGGAGATCCTGCGCGCGCTCGAACTCCGACAACGCGGCGTGACCGTGGTCGCCTGCCCGACCTGCGGGCGCATCGATGTCGATGATTTCGTCGGCATCGTCACCGAGATCGAACGTCGCTTGCAGCACATCGACGAACCGTTGCACCTTTCGATCATGGGCTGCGCGGTGAACGGCCCCGGCGAAGCGCATGAATCCGATCTCGGCGTAACTTTCGGACGCGGTGTCGGCATGATCTTCAAAGAAGGCGACCCGTTGCGCAAAGTTTCGAGCGAAGAGATCATCGAGGCCTTCGTCCGCGAAGCCGAAAAGATGGTCGCTGAACGGCGCGCACGAAGAAGCGAAGGGAAAGCGACCGCATCGTAACGCGCGGCGAGTCGGTCGCCGCTCACACGCCGATGGGCGGGCAAGCCAACGCTTCCGGCAAAGCCTGATGCCATGTCCGATCGCGGCGCTGGTTGCGCGGGGATGGCGAGGCGCTCTTCGCTTCTCTCTGATCCCATCGCACGCTTTCTTGCTCGGTCAACTCGAAGCAGGCCATCTAGCGCCGCCAAGCGATCTCGTTAGCGGCGCGAAAATCCATCCCGGCCATCGCTTTTGCGACGAAGGCCACACGTCCCCATGCCGCGGCTCGATTCTCCACGCTCGATCCGAGGGCGCGTCTTGCACGAAAGGCTGTTTTCCGTCGAAGCGAAGCGTTGTAGAATGGTCGGGCGCGCAACCTCGTGCTCGACGGCGGCGATTCGGCCATAGCTCCGTTTTGGTCGAGCGCCCAGCGATCCGAAATCGGGAGATATTCGCCATGCCTTCGTCTTTCATGCAGAACTACCGGGAGAAGCATCGACATCCGATCAACAAGCTGCTCCACACCATCGGCATTCCGATCATCGTCGTGTCGCTTCCGCTCTTCTTCTTCAACTGGCGTTTGGCGCTCGCGCTTTTTGTCGGCGGGTGGATTTTGCAGTTCGTCGGCCATTTCATTGAAGGCAATCAACCGGCGTTCCTGCGCAATCCGATCTATCTGCTCATCGGGCCGCTCTGGTTCCTGCGTCGAGTGGGCGAAGCCTTGCATCTCGTGCGCTCTGAAGGGACGGAACGAACCGACGTGGCACGGCGGTAAAAGGTGGAGCATTCGATTCTCGTCGATTACATCGAAGATACGCTCGAGCGTGGACTTCTCGGGGCGCTCATCACCATCGTCCGCGCTCCGCGAAACGTCGGGAGGAAACTGTTCGTCACCGAAGACGGACAGACGGCGGGCGACCTCGGCGATGAGGCTTTGAACCGTGCGGCGGCGACATGGGCTGAACGTTTTCTCCAGTCCGGCACCGAAGCGCAGACCTTTCACGGTGAAGAGTTGGCGCCCGCCCTGAGTTCGTGGAAAGAGGCGCGCTTGCTCTTTGAACGCATCGCGCCAGCACCGCGGATCGTCATCTGCGGCGCCGGCCACGTCGGCGCAAGCCTCGCCCGGTTAGCCCTTTTATTGGGCTACGGCGTCACACTCATCGACGACCGCGCCGATTTCGTCGCTCGCGACCGCTTCGCCGATCTCGCCGTCGAACTGGTGCTCGCGGAAGACTGGGAACAAGCGATCACGGAAGCGATCGGGACGGGACGCGAGGTCTTCGTCGCCGTCGTCACGCGCGGCCACAATGAAGATGAAAAATGCATGCGCGCCGTATTGCGGGCGCGCCCGCGTTATGTCGGCATGATCGGCAGCCGCCGCCGCACCAACATCGTGCTGCGCCGCCTGCGCTCCGAAGGTTTCGATGAGATGCTCTTGCGCGAAGTGCGCGCCCCCATTGGCTTGGACATCGGTGCCGTCACGCCCGAAGAGGTCGCGCTTGCCATCATGGCCGAGATCGTCGCCGAACGGCGTGGCGGAAGTGGCGTGCCTCTTTCCGCTTGGCGCAGGCTTTCACCGGAACGCAAGCGGTAACGGGTGTGTCCTTTGCATGAGAGCCGAACGCCGCTGGCGATCATTGCGCCGTTCAGTCTCGCCTTTCACATCCGGCCTCAACTAGCGTATCCTCGTCTGTTTGGCTTTTCCTCGGAGAAGAGAGATGGAGTCACGAGTCGCGCCGACCGCCGAACGCGCCATCAAGCTGCCCATGTTTCGGGCGCTCGCCCACCGCAACTATCGTTTCTTCTGGTCCGGTGCGCTGCTCTCCAATGTCGGTACGTGGATGCAGACCGTAGCTCAAGGGTGGCTCGTCCTGCAATTGACTGATTCGGCCTTTTGGCTCGGCGTCGATGGGTTCATGGCGACGGCGCCCGGACTGCTGTTGACCTTGATCGGCGGGGTCTTCGCCGATCAGGTGGATAAACGGAAGCTTCTGATCTGGACGCAGGTTGGAGCGGGACTAGCCGCTCTTGTGTTGTGGGTCTTGATCGTCGCCGGCCTGGTCCAGCTCTGGATGATCCTCGCGCTCTCGTTCGTCACCGGCTGCTGCATGGCGCTCTCGTCGCCAGCGTATCAAGCGCTCACGGTCGAACTGGTTGGGCGAGATGATCTCGCGAACGCCATTGCGCTCAACTCAATGCAGTTTCAGCTTTCGCGTGTCATCGGACCGGTCTTCGCCGGCTTCGCCATCAACGCTTTCGGTCTTGCCGGATGTTTTCTGGCCAACGGATTATCGTACATCGCTGTCGTCGTGGCGCTCGCGTTGGTCCAGTTCCCGGCAACCGAAGTCGCTGCGCGGAAGATGGGCCGCCACGCCATCTGGCGCGATCTTCTCCAAGGCTTTCGCTACGTTCAGGGCCGCCCGCGCGTGCGCATGCTGCTGCTGATCTCGGCAGTGACGAGCCTGTTCGGCGCGCCGTATTTGACGATGATCCCGATCTTTGCGCGCGACATCTTCCATGCGGGCGAAACGGGACTGGCGACCATGATGGCAATGGCGGGCGTAGGAGCCTTCTGCGGCGCGTTGACGCTGGCCATGTTGAGCGACTGTCGCCGCAAGGGGCTGCTCGTGCTCGGCGGCGCTTTCACCTTCGCGCTGGCGCTGGTGGCTTTCGCTTTTGCGCGCCACTGGATTACGGCCAACGCGCTGCTCTTTTTGATGGGCTATTCAATCGTGTGCTGTGTTGCGGTGGTCAACATGCTCTTGCAAAGTCTCGTGACGGATCGAATGCGCGGTCGCGTGATGAGCATGTTTGTCTTTTCGTTTCTCGGGACAACGCCGATCGGCAACTTTTTAACCGGCACCGTGGCCCAACGCTTGGGCGCACCCATGGCGCTCGCCGTCAACGGCTTGGTGATCGCCGCTTTCATCCTTCTCGTCGCCGCACGCAATCGGCGACTGCGCGCCTTGTCGTGAGCCGCCCACTTGTGTACAACAGAACCGTTCGGGCGAAGCATCAGACTACGTGGCCGGTGATGGGCCGAAAGAGGATTAAAACAGGATGAGAAGAGCTTGTTCCGCGCTTTTGGCACTCGTCGCGTTGTTCCTCGCGTTGCAAGGCGTGCGCGCGCAAGGGTGGATGCCAGCACAGTCCTTTGTCAAGGGCAAAGATCTGACGGTGGTCTTCTTTGT
>CAKZOF010000275.1 GCA_937135995.1 uncultured Pyrinomonas sp. | reverse complement strand
CTGGTGCCCGACGCGAAGGTCTACCGCGGCACCACACCAGACACTCCTTCGGACGAAGTCCACACAGGATGGTTCGCGGCGCGTTTTGCGTCCTGCCCCGTTGGAGCGGAAGATCCGCACCCCGTTTGCCACGCCCAAATCACCACGCTGACGGGTCGCTTCTTTGGTGCGCTCGAATCGAGCGACCCGTGGCGGCATGAGGAGAAGAGTTCTGAAAGATGTCCAAGGAGATGATCATCAGCGTCAACGGACGCGAAAAGAAGATCGCCATCATTGAAAACGGTCAGGTCACGGAGTTCTACATCGAACGAGGTGAAGCTAATCAGGGAGTAGCCGGCAACATCTACAAAGGGCGCGTCATGCGCGTGTTGCCCGGCATGCAATCGGCCTTCGTCGATATCGGGTTGGAACGCGACGCCTTCCTCTACGTCTCTGACTTTTCGGATCTATTCGACGAGAGCGAAGAGTTCGACCGCATCAGCATTCCGAAGAAAGTCGAACGGGCGCGTGCCGCTGAGCGTCACGCCGAGCGCAGAGCGGGCCGCTCTACGGCGATCACTTCGGCGCTAGCCGAAGAACCGCCGCCCACGGCAGGCGAAGCCGAGCTAATGCCCGAGTTGGCAGAGGCCGGTGAGGAAGTCGGTGCGACCTTTGAACTGGCCGATGAAGAGGAAGAGCCGACCTTGGAGAAGACAGAAGAACTTCGTCCCATCGAAGCCGAAGATCTGACGACGCCTTTTGCCGTCGGTGCCGGTTTTGAGCGCGTCGTAGACGAAGAAGGGGCTGCAGACGAAGGCGCACTGCTCAAAGATGCCATCGTCCAAGAGCGAATCACAGATGAGGTACGCGCTCTGGAGTTCGACATCGAACCGACCCCAGTGGCCGAAGTCGGCTCGATTTTGTCGAGCGTCGCCGTCTCCTCTTCGTTCGAGCGCGTCGATGATAGCGAAGCGCCGACAACGGGCGGCGCACCGCCTGCCGAGGCGCCGGCGATTGCGGCACCGGAGGAGGGAGAAGCGCCCGCGTCGCGTCGCCGTTCGCGGCGCAAAAAGAGCGAGACGGCCACCGAAGCAGCACCAGAGGAAGCGTCCACTACGCGTCGCGGACGGCGCAAGAGCAAGGAGGCGGACGAAGCCTCATCGTCGAGTTCTTCGCGCCGAGGTCGTCGTCGCACCCAAGCCAAGCAGATCGAGACGGCAGACGAAGCGTTCGAGGACAGCGAAGCGCGCGTCTCTTCTTCGACTTCGCGCGCTGAGTTTGCCCGGCGGCGGCGGCGGCGCCGCTCCAAACAACAGTCTGCTGAACCGGCGGCCGAGGCGACCAACGGCAACGGCCTCGAGACGAGCGCCGACGAAGCGCCACCGCCAGCCGTGATCGCGCCGCGCACGGACGGCGCGGGCCGCCACCAACAGCCGAGCATCACGGAGCTGCTGCGCGAAGGACAAGAGGTCATCGTCCAGATCGCCAAAGAGCCGATCGGCCAGAAGGGCGCGCGCATCACTTCGCACATCGCGCTTCCCGGGCGGTACCTCGTCTACATGCCGACCATCGAGCACATCGGCGTTTCGCGCAAGATCGAATCGGCCAATGAACGCGCGCGTCTGCGCAAGCTCATCCAAACCATCATGCAAGAGGAAGACGTCCCATCGGGCGGCTTCATCGTGCGCACCGCCGGAACCGGCGTCAGCGAGGCGGCGTTGCGCGAAGACGCGCGCTACCTTGTGCGCACATGGCAGGAGATCCGCCGCACGGCCGAGCGGGTCAAAGCCCCCGCGCTCATTCATCGCGATCTGGATCTGGTGCAGCGCATCCTGCGCGATCAGCTATCGGATGAGTTCACGGCGATTCGCGTCGATTCCGAAGAGGAATACTTGCGCGTCGTCGAGTTCGTCAATCGCGTCCAACCGCGCCTTGTCAATCGCGTCAAACTTTACACGCGCGAAGAACCGATCCTCGAAGCCTACGGCGTGCAACAGGAGATCGATAAAGCTATCAAACCTCGCGTCTGGCTGAAATCGGGCGGCTACCTCGTCATCAACCAGACGGAAGCGCTGGTGGCCATCGACGTCAACACGGGCAAGTTCGTCGGGCGCGGCAGCAATCGCCTTGAAGACACGATCACCAAGACCAACCTCGAAGCCGTGGAGGAGATCGCTCGGCAGATACGTCTGCGCGACCTCGGCGGGATCATCGTGCTCGATCTGATCGACATGGAAGAGCGGCGCAACCGCCAGCGCGTGCTGCAAGCCTTGCAAGAAGCCCTGCAACACGACAAGTCGCCGACCAAGGTACTCTCCTACAACGATTTCGGCTTGGTCATCATGACGCGCAAGCGCGTCAAGCAATCGCTCGAACGCACGCTCTGCGCGCCGTGCCCTTATTGCCAAGGTGCCGGTTTGGTCAAGTCACCGCAAACGGTCTGTTACGAGATCCTCGAAGAAGCGCGTCGCTTGGCGCGCAGCATGGGCGACGAAGCGATCAAACAGGTGACGCTGCGCGTCAATCCGGAAGTGGCGCGCGCGCTGCGCACCACCGAACAGGATGTGCTCGCCGAAGTGGAAGAGCACCTCGGACCGGTCGACATCACGAGCGATGAGAGCGTGCATCAAGAGCAGTTCGATTTCGCTTTCGTCTGACGTTCATGAGCGGACCGGAGACGATTTCTCACCAAAGCGCAGAGGAGATGGCAGGGTGGAAAAGCCTCTGCGCTTTATTTTGCGGCTCCCGCGAACCGTAAAGAGGATGAGCAAGAGAAACAAATGGTGGAAGGGATTGCTCGCTGGCGGCGCGGGTCTGGCTGCGCTGGCCACCGTCAACTTCGTCGCTGCACGACGCCGCAAGACGGCGGACCCGCCCGCTGAACTCTTCGGCGGCGAGGTGGAATTCTACGGGTGGCGGCACGGCGGCATCATCTACCGCCTCGCCGGTTCGGAATCCGCCCCGCCCGTCGTCTTCGTCCACGCGATCATGGCCGGAGCGTCGAGCTTCATGTGGCGGCGCAACTTCGCCGCGCTTGCCGAGCGGTTTCGCGTTTACGCGCCCGACCTTCTCGGTTTCGGCTTCTCCGATAAACCACCGACGGCACCCTACAGCGCTGATCTGTACGTCGAGTTGTTGAGCGACTTTTTGCGCGACGTGGTCCGACGACCAGCCCACCTCGTAGCGAGTTCGCTGAGCGCAGCCTACGCTGTGCGCGTCGCCGACGAGCGACCTGAATTCGTGCTCAGCCTCACGCTCGTTTCGCCGCTCGGAATCGACGCTTTTCACGAACGCCCCGGCATGACCGGAGCCGCCTTTTATGGTCTGCTTCATTCGCCCGTGCTCGGCACTTCGTTCTACAACGTCATCGCTAGCGAACGGAGCTTGCGCGATCACGCCCATCGTTACCTCTATTACGATCGCGACATGGTCACGCCTCGACTCGTCGCGCACCACTACGCGATGAGTCACCAACCCGGTGCGCAACACGCGATGACGGCTTTTCTTTCGGGCTACTTGAACTGCGATGTGCGCGCAAACTTCGCGCGTCTCATCCAACCAGCGACGTTGATCTGGGGTCGCGAAGATCGGAGCAACCCACCGGCGCGCGCTGGCATTTGGCTTCGGCTCAACCCGCGCGCGCGCGTCGTCGTCTTTGATCGCGCTCGTTTGATGGTGCAAGAAGAGCAGGCGGAAGCGTTCAACACGCTGCTCCACGAAGAGTTCGCGCGCAAAAGCGCGGTTGCAGCCTAGCGAGGCCCCAACCGATCCCAAGCCGAAACCAGTATCACTGCGAAAGCGACTCGCGAAGGGAACATTCGTCGGTTTCCGGCGACGCGAAACCGTCCTCGATCACCGGAATCGCTGCAACCTTTTTCGCCGCGCGCGCCGCCTTCGGTTCGACGATCGAACGTCGGCGCCGTTCGCAAGGCGTCGCGGCGAGCAGATCCTTGTGGCGCGTGCCGAGGATGAACGACAACCGCTGATGGCTGATGCCCAGCAATCGTGCCGCTTGCGTGATGCGACCGCGGGCCTGGTCGAGTGCGCGTTTGATCAACTCCGCCTCGTAGTGGTGCAGCTCCTCTTCGAGCGAGCAACCGCTCCAAGCGTCGCCGAACCCGGCGCGCTGCGTCCTTCTCAGACCGACCACGGCAACCGCTTCCGGACCGATGGTCGCCCCATCAGTCGCAACGACATACGTGCGCTCAATGAGAGCGCGTAGCTCGCGCGCGTTGCCGCGCAGCGGCAATCGCTCGATCTCGCTGAAACAATCTTCGGTCCAATGGAGGCGTTTGCCGTGCTGCCGCTCGGCCTCCCGAATGAAGTGGACAGCGAGCGCACGCAGATCTTCGCGCCGCTCGCGCAGGGGCGGGATGAAAAGTTGAAAAGTCGCTAAGCGATAGAACAGATCGGCGCGAAAGTGCCCTTCTTCGACGAGCTTTTCGAGATCGCGATTGGTCGCCGCTAGGATGCGCACGTCGACGCGTTCGGGCATGGCCGCCCCGAGCGCGCAGACTTCGCCGTGTTCGATTAAACGCAGCAGTTTGGCTTGCGCCGCGAGGCTTAATTCGCCGATCTCGTCGAGAAAGAGCGTGCCGCCAGCAGCCTCGCATGCCGCTCCGGCGTAATCGCTCACAGCATCGGTGAAGCTGCCGCGCCGGTGACCAAAGACTTGTGATTCGAAGAGCGCATCGTTCAAGTTCGCGCAATTGACCGCGACAAACTGCCCGGTCCGCCCGCTCCACCGATGGATTAGACGGGCGAGCACGTCTTTGCCGGTTCCGGTTTCGCCCCAAATGAGCACCGCCGAGCCAGTGGGCGCGACGAGTCGCGCATATTCGAGCAACGCCTGCGTCTGCGGCGAAGCGCAAACGAACACGAGAGATGCGGAAGATTTCGTTTCACGCGATGCGGCGATGACGCGGCGCGCGCAACGACGCAAGCGTTCATGGATCTCGCTCGGTGCAGGACGCAGCAACTCGTCGGCACGTTCGTAAAACTCGCGCAACTCATCCGCCGACAACGACTCGCTCAATTCCTCGATGAGGGCCAAAGCGGCGTTTGCTGCTCTCTCGGCATCGCCAACCTCTTCCGCAGCGCTCAAAGCGCGTGTGAAAGCGTTGCGCGCCTGTTCTTTCCGCCCTAATCGAGCGAGCGCAGTGCCTCGCGTTGCGAGCGCTTCGGCCAGCAAGGACTTCTCGTCGCCCCGTGCGAGCGTTTGAATGACACCACGCAGAACGCGCTCGGCGTCCGAGTTGCGCCCTTGCGCGAGAAGCGCGCGCGCGCGCGTTTCATTGACCTGCGCCAAACTCCCCATGTCGCGCAGACTGGCGAACAAGCGCCGCGCCCGTTCGAGATGCGCGTGCGCTTCGGCGAACCTCCCCAGCTTGAAGAGAAGGAATCCGATGTTGTTTTCAACGCGCGCGCAGTAGCGCAAATGCCCCGCCCGTTCGAAGTAGTAGCTTGCGGCTGAGTACTCGATGAGCGCTCTATCCAGATAACTAGACTTTTTCTCGACGCCTCCCAAATTGCGTACAACGAGCGCGAGCGTGTTATGAAACCTTCCTTTGAGAGAGGGAGCAATGTTTTCGCTTTCAACGAGAGGCGCCGCTTCATCCAAGATAGCTAACGCTGTTACAAGACGGCCGGCAGCGCGATTTGCCTCGGCGAGTCGAACGAGGGCAATCGCTTTTAACTCCTCGTCCGTCGTTCGAGAAAGAGCATCATGCAGTATGACACACGATTCATCAAACTCGCCTTGTCTCCAATAACTCCAAGCCAATTCTATTTCTGCTTCGACCTTCTTCCGCTGATCGCCAATCGAGTCGAACAGACGAACCGCTTTTGTGATAATGTCCTTGGCTGCTTCTTGAGCCCCTCTGATTTGACGCGCGCTACCCAACCACCCCGTCAAGCTTCCAATTCGAAGCAATAACTCTCCGAGCAGTCGCTGGTTTGGTGATTCGAATCTTGGTATAACGCCTATTCCCTGCCAAAGATCGCCAAGGACATGTGCGGCAGCTTCGTAATTGCCAGCCTCTTCTAGTTGCTTAGCCTGCTCGCAGCGCCATTGAATTTGCTGATCCAAGAGGTGAATGGCTTTCTGGTTTTTCGTTGCCGTGTAGCAGTTCCCTCTCATTTGGTGAGGCCCCTTTGTAGGTTCCATCAAGTCGAAGTTCAATTTCTGCCGTTTTGGCAGTATACTGCGCTTATTCGAACCGAAGGTTGAACGTTCTTTAACGTCCAATCCGGAGAATCGAACTGTACAACAGGAGAAGAGGAAATGAACGTTTTGCGTCGATTTATAGCTGTCACGGCTCTGTCCTCCATGCTTGCGCTTGCCGTTCATGCTGGGGAGATGGGTACTGGTTATACACCACCACCGCCAACCACCAACGCTGCGGGCCAAATGGACACTGGCTATGCCGGGCAGATGGACACGGGCTATGCGGGAGAGATGGGCACTGGAGCAGCTCAAACATCATCTGCTAGCTCGATCACAGAGATTTTGCTTCTTATCATCCAAGGCTTGGCACCGCGAATCTGAGCTTTGCGGATCCTCCGGATCTAGGTAACAGGCTCTAGACCTCGGCGTCTGCCTTCGGTGAATCCGAGCCTCGCCACCTCGCATGGCGAGTTGGGCTTAGTGTGCCTTCGCCAAGCAATGTAACGAGAACTGGATTAAGTTCAAAGATCCACTCGACTTTTGACGGGCTAAAAGCGCTTCCGACGCTGCCGGAGCATCCTATCCTCTTTCCGCAGCGAAAACAAGTTTTTAAGCCCACTCTGTGTTGCAACACACAAGCGTCGGCAATCGAGAACTGCCAGCCGCCCCGTCGCGTCCTGCGCTGAGATCATCGTGTTGCAACATGCAAGCGTCTGCAGTTGAGGGCTGCGGCAATGCGCCCGTATCATCCGCAAACGAGCGATAGGCAATCAAGTGCGTTCTCGGGACGACACGTGCTGCGACAGGCCACCTCCGTCATCCCAAACTCCAAAATAGAAGCTTTGTCTAAACAACGCGTGTTGCAACGCGTGAAGCAGCCGTAGCAATGCACAGGCTACTCGCCCGGCACGCTATCCATCGTTCGACTCACTTTGCGGCTTGCCGCAGGCGACCGTTTGCTTTTCTTCTCGGACCTGTGTTTTTCTAGTTGTTCGAGGTTAAGATCGTATTCACATGCTCAAGAAGTCGTTTCTATTCATCGCACTCGTCATCTCGTTGTTTGCCTCGGGTTGCCAGCAGGCGAGCGGACCACCGCAAGCGTCGGCCAACGCTCGACGTTACGACCTGACGGGCACGGTCGTCTCAGTTGACCGTGAACACAAGCAGGTCATCGTCTCGCACGATCCGATTCCCGGCTTCATGGATGCCATGACCATGCCGTTCACGCTCTACGCGGACTGGGCCTTCGACGTGCTGGCGCCGGGCGACCGCATACATGCGACGCTCGTCGTTGATGGTGATCGCTCGTGGCTAGAGAACCCGCTGGTGGTCCGTCAAGAGAACGCGCCGACTCAAACGCCGTCGCGAACGTCGTCGCAACCCGGCGCGGAAGTTCCGCCTTTCACGCTAACGAACCAAGACGGCAAGCGCGTGAACCTCGCCGACCTTCGTGGGCAAGCCGTCGTTTTGACTTTCATCTACACACGCTGCCCGCTGCCCGACTATTGCCCGTTGATGACTTCCAATTTCGCGGCCATCAACCAAAGGTTGCAGGCCGACGCGGAGCTAGCGCGGCGCGTCAAGCTGCTTAGCATCACGGTCGATCCCGAACACGACACGCCGCCGGTCATGCGCGCCTATGCGATGGAGCGCGCCGGGCTGAAGGATTTTCAGCGGTGGGAGTTTCTCACCGGCTCGCCCGACGAAGTGCGCCGAGTGGCGACCTTTTTCGGACTCGACTATTTCCCCGAAAAAGATCAAATCATTCACAACCTGCGCACGGCGCTCATCTCTCCTGAAGGCAAGGTTGTCAAGATCTACCACGGCAACGAATGGAAGCCCGAAGAGGTGATCGCCGATCTGCGCGCGATGTTCGAGCAAAGCCAGTCGAAGGGTTGAACAAGTTTCCTTTTGCCGGAAGGTTGCGAGGCGCGCACGGGAGCGATCCGTTCTTGGAACGGTTAACGACCAGCAGCGATCGAGCGCTGCAAGGATCGGGGCGCGTTTCGTGCTAGCGGTTGCGCCGCAGCAAGGCGATGAAACGCTCGAACCGTTCGCGGTCTTCTCGGCTCATCTCCGCGATCTGCACGCCGATGAGGAAGCCCACGTCGTCGGCATCTTCCGCGTCGAGCTGCTCGTGACGAACCGGAAGGGCGACGAGTTCCACTGGACCGGTCGGAAGTTCGAGCGAGATGCGAAGTTGGCGGTCTTCGCCCGTCAGGTAACGGTCGCCGATGCGTATGGCAGGGACGATGATCGCCAGTCCCGTTGCGCTCACATCGCGCGTGTAGCCATCGAGCGACAGCTTTCTGCGACCGCCTGGGATCACCGGCGGCGCGTCGATGAGCGTCACGCTCAACGGCAAACGCACGCGGTAGCGCGGCGCGCGACGCCGATCGTTGATCAACTCGCGCAACCGCACGGCAATCGAACGCAAAAGTTCCGCCATCGGATCATCAACCGCGGTTCGCTTTTTCGATCGGGGGAGAGCAATCACTCGGTCATCGTCCGGGCCAGCGTAGCGCAAACTCCCGTTTGCCACCCTATTTTTCGGTCAACGGTTTTCCGCCGACATCTTTGCTCTTGATGCCGTTCTGGTCCATGTAGAAAGAGAGTCGCCCGGTGCGCCCGTAGCGTGCCGGCTCGGCGCGTACTGCGTAGCTGCGACCGTCGTTCGAAACGATGATTTGAAAGCGGTAGCCGGTTGAATCCGCGGTCTCCAAATCCTTGGGTACGAGCCCAGCGCGGATCAGGGTCGAGAGGTCGGCAAACCGTCCTTCGTGCTGCGCGCTGTAGACGAGTTGAGCGGCCGCAATGCGCTGCAACATCTTCTGCACGTCGTCGTGATGAGCATCGATGCGCGCTTGGAAGAAAAAGTCTTTGCCGCGTTGCTGGACCAGACGCTGGCTCTGCCGGTCGCCGACGAGCCAGCCGTTTTTGTCGCGCACCAAAGCCACCGGTTCTGGCGCCGCGTTCGGATCGTCTTTGAGACGGATGAAAACGGTCGCGGCATCGGCGCTCACCTGTTCGCCAGCGATCTCGAAACGTTCGGGCACAGCCGCAGCGATGCGCTCGAAATCCGGCTGTAGATCTTTGAACTCCTCTTCGCTCAGCCCTTCCACCGCAGGGCGGTAGATCGACAGCGCAAAAGCATCACGAAAGCGGCGCTCGCGCAAAGCCCGGTAGAACTCGCGCACGATTTCGGTGGGCGACTTGTCGCTCTTGCCAGAAGCTTGCTGCCGCTCGGCAGCGCACGCCGACGGTAGCAAGCAGAGCATGAGCGCCAACGCCGTGACGCGCGCGCCAGCTTTTCTGAACGAGTCGAGATCGAGCATGAAGCGCTTCTCCGAAAGGGTTTAGATTGAACCGCTCGACCGCGCCGCGCGCGAGGGTTGAGCGCGGCGCAGCGGCGCGCTTCCCGTGCAGGCTCGGGGCGCTGCTCATCCGGCAGCGTCGTGGCGTCGCCCGGCAAGCAACCAACCGCGCCCGACCGCATAGAGAAGCAGCACGAGCAACGCGAACGGGATCAACGCGAGCACGTCGGCGTAAGCCCCTTCGAAGAAGGGGTTGTGCTCCTTGGCCCAGTTCGTGATCGCTTTGGTCTGCTGCTCCAGCAGGCCAGCCATAAACGCGATGATGATTCCGGCGACGGCACCGCCTGCGATGTAACCGGAAGCGAGCAACACGCCCGGGCTGCGGTCAGCTTCAGCCGCGAACTCTTCGTCGCTCAACTTCTTGAACTCTTCGCGCCGCCGCATCGCGCGGTCCACCAACCAGCGAATGGCCCCGCCGATGAAGATCGGCATCGAAGTCGAGATGGGCAGATAGACGCCGACGGCAAAAGCGAGCGACGGCACGCCCGCCAGTTCCAACACGACGGCGATCATCACACCGAGCAACACCAAGCCCCAGGGCAATTGCCGGTCCAGCACGCCTTTGATGATGTAGGACATCAAAGTCGCCTTGGGCGCATCGAACTTGGTTACGGGCGTGCCGTCAGGGCGCACCTTGTGCGTGCCATTGATTCCCGGATCGACGTAGTAGACGGGAACGCCCTGAGCATCGACCAAGTACTTGCCCGCTGGACCGCGCGTCGCATCCAGCTTGTGCCAGACGAAGTATTCGTTGCTGTCGGCGCGCGCTTGCGCTCCCGTCAAACGCTCGCGCTCGCGCAACTCGGCGACGTTGGCGCGCAACTCGGCCGGGAAGTTCTGTTGCATTTTGTAGCGAATGTGTCCCGACTGGTCCACCAAGTACTCACCCGGCGTCAGCTTCCCTTCCGCCGCCTCGGGCTTGACCGACAAGAGACGGTATTCACCCGACGCAGGCGGCGCGGTCGTCGGATCGACGTAGAGCGGAAGCGTCGCCAACGTGTCTGTCGGAAGCGGCGCGACGTTGTTCGCCACCGGCTCGAACGTCACGCGCGGCACATAGACTGTTCCGTTGTCGTTGAGTCGCAGCAAGATAGGACCCAAGATCAAGGCCGACGCGAGCGCGCCGATCAGGATGGCGATCTGCTGGTATTTCGGCGTCGCGCCGACCAAAAACCCCGTCTTCAAATCCTGCGAGGTGGTCCCGCCGTTGGAGGCCGCGATGCAGACGATGGCGCCGACCGAAAGGGCCGTGACGTAGTATTCGGGACCGGTCCAGCCGATGAGCAGAAAGATCAAACAAGTGAGCAGCAGCGTCGCGACCGTCATGCCGGAGATCGGGTTGGAAGAAGAGCCGATTTCACCCGTCAAACGCGACGACACGGTGACGAAGAGAAAACCGAAAGCGATGATCAAGATGGCGCCGAGCAGATTCATATGCAGCGGCCGCGCCAGCACGATGGCTGTGATCAAGACGATGATGCCGCCAAGGACGAACTTCATCGGAAGGTCTTGGTCGGTACGCGGCAACGAATCGCCCGCCGGTTGACTGCCGCGCAGATCGCGCAGTCCGGCGCGCAGCCCATGCCAGATGGTCGGCAGCGACCGAACCAAACTGATGATGCCGCCAGCGGCCACAGCTCCTGCTCCGATGTAGAGGATGTAAGCGCCGCGGATCTCGTTTGGCCCCATTTCACTGATCGGCACGGTGCCCGGCGGAATCGGGCTGGCGGCTGCTTCGCCGAAAAGTTTGATCGCCGGGATCAGCACTAGATAGGCGAGCGCGCCGCCAGCGAGCATGATCGAGGCGATGCGCGGCCCGATGATGTAACCGACGCCGAGCAACTCCGGCGAGATCTCGGCCCCGATGGAGCCGCCTTTGAACGGGGCGCCGAAGACCTTCTCGGGCGTGTCTTTCCACCCCTTGAAAGCCGCCATCAACGTTTTGTAGCCGAGACCGATGCCGAAACCGGTGAAGATCGTCGCCGCGCCGATGCGATTGGCCGCACGCTCGCCCTCTTTGCCTGGCACCGTGTCGGCCGCTCCGGCCTTGAGCACTTCAGCGCACGCCGTTCCTTCCGGGTACTTCAAAATGCCATGCTGTTGCACGATGAGCGCGCGGCGAAGCGGGATCATCATCAAGATGCCGAGCAAACCGCCAAGCACCGCCACCAACATGACGCGCGCTAGCTCCAGATCGAATCCGAGGATGAGGATCGCGGGCATGGTCACGCCGACGCCGAAAGCGATCGATTCGCCGGCAGAGCCCGCCGTCTGCACGATGTTATTTTCGAGAATGGTCGCCTTGCGCAGGCCCAACTTCGCTAAGATGCCGAAAAGCGTGATCGAGATGACCGCCACCGGGATCGATGCGCTCACCGTCAATCCGACTTTCAGCACAAGGTAGAGCGACGAAGCGCCGAAGATCATCCCTAAGACCGTGCCGACGATGAGCGGCAGCGGGGTGAACTCCGGGATGATGACTTCGGGCGCAACAAACGGGC
>CAKZOF010000274.1 GCA_937135995.1 uncultured Pyrinomonas sp. | reverse complement strand
CGACGACAACACGCAGATCCAACATCCAGACTTCGGTCGCGCGTTGCACGTCTTGGCCGGTCGGGTCGCCGAGATACAGGCGCGCTTCAGTTTCTGACTGTTCCAGCTCCAACGCCGCGATGAGCATCTACGGCCATCCGCTGGCGCTGGAGGCGCGCTTCAGTTTCTGACTGTTTCAGCTCCAACGCCTTTGGCGTAGATCCATGCGGTTCGTGTTAGTCGGTGTGATCCTGTTTGTTATGACCGTCGTCGCGGCGGCGCAGCGGGAGAGCGCACTGCTTGCCACGGCTGATCAAGCGCTGCGTGATGGGCGCTTCGCCGATGCCGCGCGCGCTTACGAAACATGGTTACAGGCGCGGCCCGCTTCAGCGCCAGTTCTTCTGGCGCTCGGCCTCTGTTACATACAGTTGGGGAGAAACGACGAAGCGATCGCGGTGCTGCGCCGCCACCTTGCGCTCGCGCCCCGTTCGGCGAGCGGACGTGCCGCGCTCGGTCTGGCGCTGTTGAACGGAGCGCGTCCGGCGGAGGCTAGAGTTGAACTGGAGCGTGCCGTTCGTCTCGACCCACGTCAAAGCGACGCCGTGGAGGCGCTCGCACGGCTCGACCTCGCGCAGGGCAACGCGGCTCACGCTATCGCGTTGCTTGCCCCGCTGGTCCAATCGGGCGACCGCGAAGATCTACGGGAGCTGTTAGGTGAAGCGTTGATCCACGCGGGTCGCCCCGCCGCAGCGCTCACGTTGTTGGAAAAGGTGCTCACCTTGCAGAGCCCAGCGAGGACTTATGCGCTCGCGGCGGAGGCGGCGCGGCGCTGTGATAAGCTTGAACGCGCCGCCGAAATCTGTGAGCAAGGGATGCGCGTCCATCCGGATTCGGAGATCGAAGCCGTCTACTTGCGACTGCCAGCGGCCGTCTTAGCTGCACGCATCGCCGCTCGACTCGAGCGCGTGCGCGCGCGACCCGATCCGGCGGAAATGGTCGCGCTCGGACGCGCGCTGCTCGGCGTCGATCCCGCTCGCAGGACGCGTGCTGACGAGATCGCCCGCCAATTGCCGATCGCAGCGGTCGAACTTGCCCCCGACAACGCCTCGGCCCACTACAATTATGGGCGTGCCCTCGGCGCGACGGATTTAAGGTGCGCGCTCGTCGAGTGGGAGCGGGCGCTCGCGCTCGCGCAGCGGGACGAACTTCGGCTGCTCATCCTGTTGCAAATCGCCCGCGCGAAAAACGACCTCGGCGACCCCGAAGGGGCCGAACAGTTTTACCGCGCGGCTCTGGAAACTGATC
>CAKZOF010000273.1 GCA_937135995.1 uncultured Pyrinomonas sp. | reverse complement strand
CTGCTGATCGGCACGATCTGCACCATCGGCTTTGCGCTTATCGGTATCCCCTACGCGCTCATGCTCGGCATCATCGCTGGCGTACTGGAGTTCATCCCGCTGGTCGGTCCGTTCACGGTGGCTGTGATCGTCGCCGTGATCACCAGTTTCGTCTCGTCAAGTCAAGTGATCGCCGCGCTCCTTTTTCTCGGCGTCCTGCGCATCGTCCATGACTACATCACCTATCCGCGCCTGATCCGCCACGGCATCCACCTCCATCCGGTGGCGGTGATTCTGGCCGTGCTCGCCGGACACGAACTGGCCGGTGTCGCAGGGATCTTTCTCGCGATTCCGGTGGTCGCCATCATCACGGTCGCTTACCGCCACTGGAGCGAGTACCGCGGCAGTGCAGGGTTGGTCGCTAATCTCTTCCGCCCCGTCGAGCAAGCGGTGATCACGCCTCCGCCACAGGAGGCGGAACGCGCCGCTTCCGCGCAGCTCACCGAGCCATCGCCGCCTGCGCCTTCTCCATCAACTCGATGAAGCGTCGAAAATGGTGTTCGGCATCGTGCGGGCCCGGGGCCGCCTCCGGATGGTATTGCACCGAGATCACCGGTAGAGTGCGGTGGCGCATTCCTTCGACGCACCCATCGTTCAGGTTGATGTGCGTCACCTCGACTTCGGGCGGAAGGCTCGCGGCATCGACGGCGAATCCGTGATTGTGCGACGTGATCTCGATGGTTCCCGTCTGCAGGTCTTTCACCGGCTGGTTGCCGCCGCGATGCCCGAACAGCAATTTGTAAGTGCGGCCGCCGAAGGCGCGACCGAGTAGTTGGTGGCCGAAACAGATGCCGAAAGTGGGCACGCCCGTCTGGACAAGCCGCTTGATCTCCTCGATCACAGCCGTCATGGAGGCTGGATCGCCCGGCCCGTTGGAGAGGAAGATGCCGTCCGGACGCAACCGCAAGACCTCGCTCGCTGGCGTCGCGGCCGGCACCACTGTGAGCCGACACCCGAGGCGCGCCAACGTCCGCAGGCTGTTGCGTTTGACGCCGAAGTCGTAGCAGACGACGTGAAATCGCTCTTCGCCTTGGGCTGGGATCTCGTAACGCTCTTTGGTCGAGACCGCGCTCGCCAGCTCCCGGTTCTCCATGGGCGGAGATTGGTGCGCCTTTTCGAGCAGCCGCCGCTCATCCGTGTCGGTGGTCGAAAGACAGGCGCGCATCGCTCCCTTGTCGCGTATGTGGCGCACCAGCGCGCGCGTATCGACGTGCTCGATGGCCGGAATGCCCCACCGCTTGAGATAGGCATCGAGCGACTCTTCGGCCCGCCAGTTCGAAGCGAGGCGACTCGCTTCGCGCACGACGAAGCCCTCCACCCACGGCCGCGACGATTCCTCGTCATCGCGGTTGACGCCGTAATTGCCGATCAGCGGATAGGTCATGCAGACGATCTGACCGGCGTAGGATGGGTCGGTCAGAACTTCCTGATAGCCGGACATCGAGGTGTTGAAGACCACTTCGCCGCACGCTTCCGCTTCGGCTCCCCAAGCGTAGCCGCGAAAG
>CAKZOF010000272.1 GCA_937135995.1 uncultured Pyrinomonas sp. | reverse complement strand
GATCTTGATGATCTCGCCGTTGGTCTGTTCGATCTTGACGCTCGGTTTGGTGAGCGCTTGTGTCATTTTGAGGCTGCGGACTGTGCCACGAAAACGCTGTCCGTCGATGGTAACGATCTCGATGTTTCCTTTGCCGTAAAGGGGTTGTAGTGCGGCAAGAGCTTTGGTCACTTCCATGGTCGGGCCTCCCTCCGGATGAAAATCGCTCGGCGACGACGAACGATCCGTCTGCCGCCGGTTCTTGCGATCCGGTCCCGACGGTGCGAGCATTTTCCATGCCACGAACGAAGATGGCCCCGTTCGACTCGGTTTGGGCGCGAACATGGCCTGTTTCGTACCCGAAGCGCGCCATGCCCGTCATGCGCATGGCGGACGAAAATGCAACTTCGCGTTGCCGAAGAGCGTACAAAAAACTGAACATCTGTCGACCGGAGGCTTTCTTGATGGAGTCCGAGACGATCTCCTGCGCCAATTGCGCGGCGCAGATGCCACGCATCCTGCGCTTCTGCCGCCGTTGCGGCCATCGCCTGCCGGTCTCCGTTGCCCAACAGGCCGCGACCGAAATCCTCGATGCCGCTCGTTCGAGCGAGCCGGTGATGCCCAATCCTCGCCTTGAACCGGTGACGACGGCGGCCGCACAGGGGGCTTCTCGGCAGCCCCGAAAGCGCGGACACCTCTTCTTCTGGCCTATTCTCGGGTTGATTCTGCTTTTCGCCGTGGCGGATATGAAGATGGAGAGAAAGATCGTCTTCCGGCGCCAAATGGATACCGAGCTTGCGTGGACGAAAAGCTTGTCGGGAAGTTTGTCGGAGCGGAATCTGTGCGAAATGCGCATGGTGGACGCTGAGCGAATGCCGGGCGCCATGGTGCTCGCGTCGTTGCCGCCAGGATCGCCACTTGATCAGGCGGGCATCGTCGGCGGCGACGTCATCGTCGGTCTCGGTGGAGAGCCGGTGAAAAACGTTGAAGACCTGCGTCGTGCGCTGGCCAAGGCGCAACCGGGGCAGCCGCTCGAAGTGATTTTCGTGCGCGATGGCGAGAGGCACAAAAGTTCGCTCGTTCCCGTCCCTGAAGAAGAGATCGAACGGTTGGACGACTTGCAAAAAGACCGACCGAAAGGTTATTGGGGCGTCTCCAACTTCGAGCGCGTTTGGATGCCTGCATTGGGGCTTTTCGGCGTGCGCCTCGGCAACGTGCGAAGCAATCGTCCGGCGGAGATCGCCGGTTTGCAGAGCGGCGACGTCGTGCTCGCCGTGGACAACGTGCCGATCCGCACTGCGGAGGAACTCGTCGCGCGGATCGAACGCACGCCGCCGGGCAGCGTCGTGTCGGTCGCTGTCTTTCGGCAAGGTAACGTGTTGCGCATTCCGGTCAAAGTCGGCCACGACGATTAAACGCAAGCCCGCTTCCCGTCGCGCCGCGCACATAGATTCCGTGAAGAAAAGGTTGTTTAAAAAAGCAAAAACCTCTTGACGTGCAGTCAATAAAGGTGCTAGTTTGATCGCCAGGCTCCGCGTGCGGAGCTTCGGCTGCCGAGGGTTGGGAGAAGACGGGCGCTCACTTGGGAGAACCGCGTTGTTGGCGGGCCGTAAGTTATTGGTGGCTGATGCATCCGTTGCTATTCGGAAGATCGTCGCGCTGACCTTCGCCGACGAAGGGGTGAAGGTCATGACGGCGAGCGACGGAGAGCAGGCCATCGAAACGCTCCGGTGGGAAGCGCCCGACCTAGTTCTCACTGACGTCAACCTGCCACGGCGCGATGGTTACGAGGTTTGCGCCTATGTCAAAAGCCGCGAGAGCTTACGACATGTTCCCGTCCTACTTCTGGTGAGTGTTTTCGAACCTTTCGACGAAGCGGAGGCGCGCAAAGTAGGCGCGGATGGAATCTTGACCAAACCCTTCCAATCGATCCGAGATCTGGTGAGCAAAGTCGGCAACTTGCTGGGCGGAAAGCCAGCGGAGGAGTCGTCCGAAGAGCGGGCGAAGGATGTCACGGACAAGATGCCCTCGCCACGTGCCGACGTGGCGGCGCGCGCGACGACGGGCGATCTAGTGACAGATGACCGCACCATCAAAGCGCGGCCTGCGATTGCCGAAGCGAACGCGCTAAGCCGTGCGGCGGACCCGCCTCGCGAGCCACTCAACGTCGCGCCCATGCCACAGGCTGTGGGAGCCAAAACGATGCCGCTCGATTCCCAAGCGGACGCGCAACCTGCAGTGGTCGAGGAGGAACCGATCGCGATGAACGACAGCGAGCCAATGGCGACCACGCAGGACGCAGACGACTTCGTGCTCGATCTAGGCGACGCCGACGTTTCGTCAGTGGTCGCAGAACGCGACTCTGAAGAGGCGTTCGTGCTCGAGTTGGACGATGAGCCGGTCGTGCAGCGCGCGGTCGAAGAGCGGGCGTTCGCCGTCGAACCCGTTGCGAAGACGGTTGAAGAAGTCTTCGAACTCGAGATCGAGCCGATTGCCATCGACGCGCAAGAAGCGGCGGACGCTTCCGTCGTCCAAGAGGTTTCGATTTCGACGCGAGAAGAGGCGCCTTCTGCAAAGAGCGATGAGGCGGGCGCAGCGGTCGTTGAAGAGGCTACGGTCGTCGCGCAAAACTCTGCGGATCTCGCGCGCGTT
>CAKZOF010000271.1 GCA_937135995.1 uncultured Pyrinomonas sp. | reverse complement strand
TAAGCTTCCGGAAGCTTCCGGTCGCACTTATCTTTCAAGAAACAGTTGAAGAACGGCAGCTCGATCTCGTTGCGGTAAAACTCCGCCGTTTTGGAACCGAATCGAATCGCCCCGAGCGAGTCACCATCGGATCGCGCCCATCCGCCATGGTACCACGGTCCCATGACGAGCACGTTGTAAGCGCCCGGACTCTGTTTTTCGGTCGCTTTATAAGTATGAAGCGCGCCGTACAGGTCTTCGGCATCGAACCAGCCGCCGACGGTCATCACCGCCGGACGGATGTTCTTCAAGTGCGGCAGCGTGTTGCGCGCCTTCCAGAAATCGTCGTAGTTCGGATGCTCCATCATCTCGTTCCAGAAGGCGACATCGCCTTTGAAATATTTGCGGTCGGCATTCTGGAGCGGGCCGAGTTCGAGGAAGAACTTGTAACCGTCGGGCGTGCCGTGCTGGAAGCGCGGCGGCGTCTCGGTCGTCGGGCGTGGGCGAGGACGGCCAAAGGTCGCCAAGAAGTTGAAAGCGTGCGGCAGGAAGAAAGCGCCGTTGTGATGAAAGTCGTCGCCGATGAACCAATCGGCGATCGGCGCTTGCGGCGACGCGGCCTTCAATGCCGGATGCGCATCGATCATCCCGACCGCCACGTAGAAGCCCGGGTACGAGATGCCCCACATGCCGACGCGCCCGTTGTTGTTCGGCACATTCTTGATGAGCCAATCGATGGTATCGTAAGTGTCGGTGCTCTCATCTATGTCGGTCGGGCCGACCTTTCGCTCTTTGTGCGGGCGCATGTTGACGAACTCGCCCTCGGACATGTAACGCCCGCGCACGTCCTGATAGACGAAGATGTAGCCCTCTTTCATGAAGAGCGGCGATGGCCCGAGCGAAGTTTTGTAAGCATCAGGACCATATGGCCCGACGCTATACGGCGTGCGATTGAGCAGGATCGGATATTTCTTCGACTTATCGCGCGGCGAGTAGACGACCGTGAAGAGCTTGACGCCATCGCGCATCGGGATTTGATATTCGCTCTTCTCGTAGTTGGCGCGCACATCGTACGCCTCTTGCGCGCTGAACGGGACGGAGAAGAGCAGCAATAGGAGAAGAGCTAATGGAACTCTGATGATGGCCTTACGCCTACTCATCCTTTCTCTCCTTACCTAGGTAGATGGACTGGATAGAGCTTCGAAACTTCAGTCGTTCTTGCGAACGCCCCTAGAATCTCTATCACACTTTCAAGCTTAAGTTTAGCTCCGCCGATCGAGCGCCGAAGGCCAGAAAAGACTGAAGGCTTCGAATCGAAGCCTCGACCTTTTCTGCGCCTCGATTCGAAGCCCGGCGAAAGACCGCACCACAAACAGAACGAGGACCGCCGTTCCGTTGGTTGGCGATCCTCGTTTTCGATAGAAAAAGAGCGCGCTCGCGCGCGAAAATCCATCTATCTATTCACAGACGTCCTCATGAACGAACCTCTCCGACGCCGCCGGGCAGCGCCAGCTACACCAGCGAGCCCCGTCCCAAACAAAGCGATCGTTGCCGGCTCGGGCACGGTCGTCGGTTGTTCTGCGCTCTGAAACGTCCACGACAGAATGTCATGATTCTCAACCTCACCGCCCGTGGCAGCGGTAAACCCGACATAAGCTTTGCCACCGTTCAACCCGAGATTGGAAAGGTCATAGTTGACCGAAAGGACTGGCGAAGTGAGATTGTCAAAGTAAACGCTGAGCGTGGTCCCCGAATAGTCGATCTTCACGGTGTGAACTTGTCCATCTTTGAATGACACGCTTGGGCTGTAAGAGCCGAGGAGAGTTGAAGA
>CAKZOF010000270.1 GCA_937135995.1 uncultured Pyrinomonas sp. | reverse complement strand
CACACTCGTGCGCGCGACGACCGGAAAGCTCCTTCCGTGTTACTTCATCCACTTTGTCTTCAACGCCATTCAAGCCGTCGTGCTGCTCGTTTTCAACGATCCGTTGCAGGGTTAGAGATCGACATCGCCGCCGCGTAAGAGAAGAATTGATCAGGAAGTACGAAACGTTGCAGGATTAAAGATCGAAATCGCCGCGGCGTATGCTTTCAGCCAGCGCTTGAATGTCTGCCGACAGCGAACGATCCGCTTCAAGCCGCGCGACGCGCTGGCGAACGGCGCGGTGTGCTCGCTCGACCCCTTTGCCCGGACGAAGCGGCGCGCGAAACTCCACGCCTTCGGCGGCGACGAGCAGTTCGATGGCGACGATCTGTTCGGCCAGTTCAACCGCCTTGCGTAGTTTGTTCGCCGCCGTCATCCCCATCGACACATGATCCTCTTTGTTGGCGGAAGTGGGCACGTTGTCCGCGCTCGCCGGATGCGCAAGCAGTTTCATTTCGTTGAGCAGCGCGACGGCGACCACATGCGCGATCATGAACCCAGAAGAGAGTCCCGGCGTGCGCGTCAGAAACGGCGGCAACCCCTCGTTCAAGTCGGGATTGACGAGCCTTTCGATTCGCCGTTCGCTCATCGCAGCCAGATGCACGAGCGCCATCGCTGCGTAATCGAAGGCGAGCGCCAGCGGGGCACCGTGAAAGTTCCCTCCCGAGAGCACTTCTTCCGCTTCGACGAAAACGAGCGGATTGTCGGTGGCGCTGCCGGTCTCGGTCTCAACCGCGCGTCGCGCGTGCTCGAGCGCATCGCGCACAGCCCCATGCACCTGCGGCATGCACCGCAGACTGTACGCATCCTGCACGCGCGGATCGTTTTCGAGATGCGAAAGCCTGATCTGGCTCTCGCTCAACAGCGCGCGCAGATGTTCGGCGGCTTGCTGTTGCCCGGGATGCGGGCGTGCCGCCACAATGCGCGCATCGAAGGCGACGGGCGTCCCGCGCAGCGCTTCGAGCGTCATCGCTCCTGCGACATCGGCGACGCGCGCGACCATTTCGGCGCGCAACAGGGCCAGCGCGCCGACAGCCGCCATCGCTTGCGTCCCGTTGAGCAGCGCGAGTCCTTCCTTGGCTTCAAGTTGCAATGGGGCGATGCCGGCCAACTGCAAGGCGCGAGCGGCCGGCATTCGCTGCCCGTGCCACGTGGCGTCGCCTTCGCCGACGGCGCACAAAGCCACATGGGCGAGCGGTGCTAGGTCACCGCTGGCACCCACCGACCCGCGTTCCGGAACGACGGGGAGCACGTCGGCGTTCAACATGTGCACCAGCGTTTCGGCGACGATGGGGCGCGCTCCGCTCAGCCCGCGCGCTAGGACGTTGGCGCGCAGCAACAGAACGGCGCGCGTCTCTTCGGGCGAAAGTGGCTCGCCGACGCCGCACGCATGGCTGCGGATCAGATTGAGTTGCAGCGCGTCGAGTTCTTCCGCCGAGATGCGCACGTCGGCGAGCTTGCCGAATCCCGTGTTGACGCCGTAGACGGTGCGCCCTTCGGCCAGGATGCGTTCGACGACGCGGCGCGAAGCTTCCATACGCCGCCGCGCTTCTTCGGCAAGCTGCACCGGTGCGGCATCGCGCGCCACGCGCGCGATCTCTTCGAGCTTGAGCAACTGACCGTCGAGGTGCAACGCGTTCATCGTCGGTTCGTGCGGGCAGCGGCCTTGAATCTCCGTCGAACGGCGTCTGCCTGCGGTTCAGACGTCGTTGACGTTCGGCGCGCGCCGAGCGCCGTGCGAGCAACGGGCGCTCGGCGCCTTCAGTTGTGCGTCACGGTCTCTTCTTCTTGCGGCACGGGCCACTCGCCTCGTTGATCGGCGCCAGCGGGCGGTGGCGTCTGTTCGCCGCTCGCTTTTCTCCATTCGCCGGTGGTTTCAGGCTTGCGCCACTCGCCGGTCGCCGTGCGGATACGGGCGCGCGCGCGTTTCGCCCGGCGAAGCGTGGCGCGGTGGCGCGCGGCGCGCTCGCGCGTCCAATCCGTCACGCGCCGCAGAGATTCCAGCGAAAATTCGTGTTCCGGCAGGACTTCGCCGGTGGCTTCGCGCAGCCGCACCGTGGCCAGCGCGAAGACGACCAATCCGACGTTGAAGATGACGCCGATCAAAAAGACGATCTCGCCTGGCACGACGCCCACCGGGAGCTGCCGTTCGTGTTCGTCGGCTCCGCCGCCGCCGCGTCCGCCGGCTTGGGCATGCTGACCGCGCCGGTCGCCCAGGCCGGTCCGGCCCGCCGGCT
>CAKZOF010000269.1 GCA_937135995.1 uncultured Pyrinomonas sp. | reverse complement strand
CGGACGCCATCCGGTTACGCCGTGGGGCCAGCCAACGCGCGGGTACAAGACGCGACGCAACAAGCGGACGCAGAAGTGGATCGTGCGCGATCGCAGGGCGAAGTGATCGATAGTTTGCGGCGGGTTGAGACTATATGGCACGTTCGATCAAAAAAGGACCTTTCGTTGACGAGCACCTGTTGAAGAAGGTGCAACAGATACGCGAGAGCGGACAGCGTCCGCCGGCGATCAAAACGTGGTCGCGTCGTTCGACCATCACGCCCGAAATGGTCGGATTGACCTTCGCCGTACACAACGGCAAGCGCCACATTCCGGTGTACGTGACCGAGAACATGGTCGGTCACAAACTGGGCGAGTTCGCGCCGACGCGCACCTTCAAGGGACACCCCGGCACCAAGGCCGAAAAATCGGCCAAGACCGGAAAGAAGAAGTAGCGGCTGGCGTTGGTGCGATCCACGAAAAACGCGTGAGCAAAGAGGTTTGGGAGCATGGAAGCGATTGCAAGAGCGAGGAATCAGCGCGGGTCGCCGCAGAAGACACGGCTGGTGGTCGATCTGATTCGCGGCAAAAACGTCAACGAGGCGTTGGCCATCCTGCGCTACACGAACAAACGCGCGGCGCGCATGGTCGAAAAGTGTCTGCGCTCAGCCATCGCCAATGCGACGGAGTTGGCCGAGCGAGACAACATCGCCATCGATCCGGACGAACTCTGGGTCAAGGCCGCCTTCGTCGATCAGGGGCCGACCAAGCGGCGGTACCGCGTTCGCCCCGCACCGCACGGGCGTGCCTATCGCGAACGGCGTCACTACTGCCACATCACGTTGCTCGTCTCAAGCGAGCGGCGTGACGAAAAGCGAGCCGCCGACGCGGCTTGATCTGGATCGAAACGATCAACGGAGCGAGAAAGTGGGCCAGAAAGTACATCCATACGGATTCCGGTTGGGCTACAACAAGGATTGGCATTCGCACTGGTTCGCCAAGCGCAACTTCGGCGATTTGTTGATCGAGGACCTGAAACTCAAAAGAGAGCTGAAGGAACGTTTCGCCGGTGCGGGCGTCTCGCACGTGGATATCGAGCGAGCGGCCAATCGCATGAAGATCATCATCTACACGGCGCGCCCCGGCATCATCATCGGACGCAAGGGGACGGAGATCGAAAAGCTCAAAGAAGAGATCGCGCGGCGGACCGGGCGCGAGGTGATCATCTCGATTCAAGAGATTCGCCGGCCTGAGTTGAACGCGCAATTGCAGGCCGAAAAGATCGCCGCGCAACTTGAAAAGCGCGTCGCTTTTCGCCGCGCCATGCGCAAGGTGGTCGAAGAATCGCTGCGTTTTGGAGCTGAAGGCGTCAAGGTGATGGTCAGCGGACGGTTGAACGGAGCCGAAATCGCCCGCAGCGAGTGGTACTTGGAAGGGCGGCTGCCGCTGCACACGTTGCGCGCCGATATCGACTACGGTTTCGCCGAAGCCTACACGACGTTCGGTGTGATCGGCGTCAAGGTGTGGATCAATCGTGGCGAGATCCTCGACCCGAAAGAGGCCATGCGCCGCGGCACCAACACCGACCCGATCACGGATGTGCGGCCCGAAAGGCGTCGGCGACGCGAAGGCGAACGACGCCCACGCGGTGAACGCTAGATCAACACGACCGATGCGGAGCGAACCATCATGGCTTTGTTGAGTCCCAAAAAGGTCAAGCACCGGAAGCAGATGCGCGGGCGCATGAAGGGGGAAGCGACGCGCGGCAACCAGATCAGCTTCGGCGAGTTCGGCCTGAAGGCGCTGGAACCGGCGTGGATCACCAACCGGCAGATCGAAGCGGCGCGCATCGCGATCACGCGCTACGTCAAACGCGGCGGCAAGCTCTGGATCCGCATCTTCCCGGACAAGCCCGTCACCAAGAAGCCGGCCGAAACGCGCATGGGCAAAGGCAAGGGCGCGCCCGAAGGGTGGGTCGCGGTGGTCAAGCCGGGCCGCATCCTTTACGAGATCGAGGGCGTTAGCGAAGATGTGGCGCGCGAAGCGCTCCGCTTGGCCGCGCAGAAGCTTCCGATCAAGACCCGTTTCGTGACCCGTGCCGAGCAAGAAAGGGGAGTGGTATGAAGCGACGCGAAGAGTTGGACCGGTTGCGCGAGATGACGGACGACCAGTTGCGCGAAGAAGCGGTGCGGTTGAAAGAGTCGCTCTTCCGCTTGCGGTTCAAACTGTCGCTCGGCGAGATCGACGCCGTCAAGCGCATCCGGCAGGAGAAGAAGGCGCTGGCGCGCGTGCTGACGATTCTGAAGGAGAGGCAAAAGCGCGCGGCTTAGCTGCAAGGGTCGGCACGCCCCGAAGCAGCGGAGGCGGAGTTTGAAAGATGGCAGAGACACAGGAACAAAGACAAGAAGAGCAGCACGGCGCGAAGAGAAGGCGCGGGCGGCGCGTCGAACGGATCGGCGTCGTCGCTTCCGATAAGATGGAGAAGACCGTGGTCGTGCGCGTCGACCGGCTGGTCAAGCACCCGAAGTACCGGCGGTACGTGCGGCGCACCTCGAAGTTCATGGCGCACAACGAGAAAGGGGCGACCGTGGGCGACAAGGTGCGCATCGTGGAGACGCGCCCGCTGTCGCGCCATAAACGTTGGCGCGTGGTCGAGATCTTGCAGAAGGCGGAAAAATGAGGCCCCCAACGGCAGCGAACTCTGCCCGGTGTAGGCCGACGCCGTTTCGCTCGACGGTAGAGCGTTAGCATGTTGATTCTGTTCAATCGCGCAGACGGAGTGCAACAGCCATGATTCAGATGCACACATCCTTGGAGGTGGCCGATAATTCGGGCGCCCGTCGCGTCGAGATGATCCGCGCGATGGGCGGCTCAACGGGACGCACGGCCAGCCTCGGCGACAAGATCAAAGTCACGGTGAAAGAGGCGGCTCCCGATGGGGCCGCCAAAAAGGGCGAGGTCTACAGCGCCGTCATCGTGCGCACGCGCAAAGAGGTTCGGCGCAAGGATGGGACGTACATCCGTTTCGATCAGAACGCAGTCGTGCTCATCAAGCCCGACGGGACGCCGATGGGAACGCGCGTCTTCGGTCCGGTGGCGCGCGAACTGCGCGACAAGAACTTCATGAAGATCGTCAGTCTGGCTCCGGAGGTCATATGAAGCTGAAGCGCGGCACGCGACGGTGCAAGATCAAAAAGGGCGATCAGGTCATCGTCATCACCGGACGCGATCGCGGCAAGCGCGGGCGTGTCATCGAGGTGGTGCCTGATCGCGGCAAAGTGCGCGTCGAAGGCGTCGCCGTCGTCAATCGCCACCTGCGCGCCGATCGCGCGCGCGGGCGCAGCGCTGGCATCGTCGAGAAAGAGGCGCTGATCGACATCTCCAACGTCCAGTTGCTCGACCCTGATACGGGGCGCGGGACGCGCGTGCGCTACCAGCTCAACGAGGACGGCACCAAGACGCGCGTTGCGGTGCGAAGCGGCGCCGCGCTTGACAAGGCCTGAACTTCGGACGACCGGGAGGTTCGGAAACGCGATCGGCGAGGACCCGAACCGTTTAGAGAGGCGAGAAGAAGATGGCACCGAGGTTGAAAGAGAAGTATCGAAGCGAAGTGATCCCGGCGCTGGCCAAGGCCGGGGTCTCGGCGCTCAAGATCGAGGGGCGGCAGAGGAGCCGCGCCTATGTGGCCGAGGTCGTGCGCAGCTTCCGCGCCGCCGTCGAGGCCGAAGCGGCGGGCCGCCCGCTGCCC
>CAKZOF010000268.1 GCA_937135995.1 uncultured Pyrinomonas sp. | reverse complement strand
TGCTCTCCCGAAACGGGACGCGGACCGATTCCGCCGGTAGGGCGCTCAATCGCTTCGATCCGATCAGCGCCCCGGGCAACGACCGTTCGCGCGACGTGACCTACTCGCGACAGATCGGCAATGGTCTGGCCGAGTACTATGAGGTCGAGTTTGCGCTCTTTGCGCAAGATTCATGGCGTATCCGTCCGAACTTCACGCTCAACTACGGGTTGCGCTACGAGGCACAGATCAACCCGCAACCGCCTGTCAATAACGAGTCGCTCTACCTGCGCGTGCGCGACACAGTTTATCCGAACGGGAGACGGCTGGATCCGGCTTACATTCCAGATGGCGACAAGCAACTGGCTCCGCGCCTTGGATTCGCATGGGATCCTTTGGGCAATGCACGCACAGTGGTGCGCGGCTTTGGCGGTATTTACTACGCCCGCTCGCCGTTTCTGCTTTTTGCCGGACCGATGAATAACTTCCGCTTACCGCCGGGCGATCTATCCATCACGTTGCCTATTCGCCTTTCGATTCCGGTGACCGATCCGCGCTACAACCAGTTCAGCACCGTTTATGATCAATTGAAGCTGGTTGGCATCGATCTCAATCAATTCAGCTTGGGTAACCTGCCGATCATCAGCCCGGAGACAGTGCAACGCATCTCTGCGGCATTGATCGCTGCTGGCGTGTTGACAGGCGCGCCGGACCCATTCGCTGGGACTTCGCCGCTAGTGATCGCTCCTGACTTTCACAATCCGCGCTCTTACCAGTTCGGCCTTGGCGTCGAACACGAAATCGCCAACGGCTGGACCATCGGCGCCGATTATAATCAGGTGAACACGGTCTATTTGCAGCGCAACAGAGATGTCAACCTCTTCGCGCCGACGGTGCAGCCGGGCGATCCGGCGCAACGCCCGGTCTACAGCGGCACGCGTCCGGTCGCGTCGCTGTTCCGCATTCTCGTGCGTGAATCCACAGCGCGTTCGCTCTATCAAGCTTTGGTCGTGCGTTCGACCTATCGCGGACGGCGGGCGCAGTTTAACGTTTTCTATACGCTCGCACGCGCCCTTTCTGATGATGATAACGAACGCAACGCGACGGGAATCTTCTACGACGATTCTTTCAACTTGAGGCCCGAGTACAACTATTCGGCGCTCGATCGTCGCCATCAGTTCGTTGCCAGCCCGGTCGTCTTTCTGCCATTCGGTTTTGAAGTGTCGAGCGCCATAAGGTTGCGTTCGGCACTTCCGATCGATGCGCGCGTTGGATCGGATTTGAACAACGACACGGTGAACAACGATCGGCCCTACAGCGCACCGGGCGTGCCCTTCAAGCGAAACGCGTTTCGCAACCGTCCCGTTTACGATGTGGACCTCAGGTTGCAGAAAGCTTTCGGTTTGGGCGAAACGCGGCGCCTAGTCCTGTCAGCCGAATTGTTCAACGTCTTCAACATCGTCAACCTACAGTACACGGGAACGGCGGCGAACTATTGCGCCGACACGCGAGACCGCAGTTGCGGCCTGAACGGCGCGACCAACCTGAATTTCCTGCGTGCGCGCGATGCCAACGGCAACTACCTGTTGAACAACGTTACGGCAGTGCCGCCGTCGGGGTTGCCGCGGCAACTGCAGGTCGGCGTGAGGTTGCAATTCTAGTTGATTGCGCTGGCGAGCAAGCACCTTCGTCACGGCGCGCTTCTTCGCGGACGCGATGTTGGGGAAGGAGCGCGCCGTGGTCGGTGTGAGCGCCGCTTGGGCGATCTTTTCGGCGCAGTTTCGCCTTGTTCGCTCCGCGAGGTCTTGGTTCTCGAGTCGTCCGAAGAGGGCTCCAGTGCGAGAAGGCGCCGGCGGTCGCTTGCGCTGGTTGCCGTGGCCGTGATAGAAGTTTGCTTTAAGTTCGTCGCTCTTTCTTCCGTTCGAGCCTTCTCCGTGATCGTTCAGAGAAAGTTCATTGCGTTTGCAGTCTGCGTGCTGATGAAACGGGGGGCTCTCTGAAAGAGCTGTGTGAACTGTCCGGAAGCGTTTTCGGGGAAGCAGTTTTCTTAGATCCCCTCTTCATTGTGCCACGTGTCCGAACTCCGATGCTTGGAACCCATCGTGTCGCGCGATCGTCCGTGCGGCGAGGATGAACTTCGTGCGCGAGATTCTCGCGGCGAGTCCACGATCTTCATTTTGCGAGGAGTCAAGTATGTTCAAGTTCTTACGTTTTTGCATGCTGTCGCTTTCATTGTTGTTACCGGCGGTTTCCGCCGCCGCCCAATCGACCACCGACGGAGCCATCGGCGGCATCGTCAAAGATCCGCAGGGCGCGGTCGTGGCAGGCGCCACCGTCACGGTGCGCAACGAGGGGACGAACAAAGAGACCAGCGGCACGACCGATAGTGAAGGTCGTTTCCGTATCGTCCAGTTGCAACCGGGTAGCTACACGGTGACGATCACGGCACCGGGTTTCGCCCCGTACACGCAATCGAACGTCGTCGTCGAGGTCGGTCGCGTCACCAACATCAACGCCGAGCTGAGCGTCGGCGGAACTCAAGCGACGGTGGAAGTGACCGCCGAGGCGCCCGTCATCAACACGACGCAACAAGACTTTTCGACCAACATCAACCAAGTTTCCATCGATAACTTGCCGACCAACGGGCGTCGGTGGTCAAACCTCGTCATTCTCACTCCGGGAACGACGCCCGATGGACAGTTCGGGTTGGTTAGTTTTCGGGGCATTTCAGGGTTGTTGAACAACAACACGGTCGACGGCGGCGACAACAATCAGGCCTTCTTCTCGGAAGAGCGTGGACGCACGCGCATTCCATACGCCATCAGTCAGTCTTCGATCCGTGAGTTTCAGGTCAACACGTCGAACTACTCAGCGGAGTACGGTCGTTCGGCAGGCGGCGTCGTCAACGCGGTGACCAAGAGCGGAACCAATGAATTTCACGGCGATCTATTCTATTACTTGCGCGACAATCGCTTCGGCGCGCGCAATCCGCAGAGCTTCCAGAACATTCTGCAGCCCGATGGAACAATCACGCGCGTGCCGCTCAAACCCAAGGACAAGCGCCAGCAATTCGGCGGCTCCATTGGCGGGCCGATCGTCAAAGATCGCCTCTTCTTCTTCTTCACCTACGACGGTTCGCGGCGCAATTTCCCCGCTTTGGCAGCAACCTTTCTTCCCAACTACTTGAACACGGTTGACCGCCCGACGTTGCGCTCGCGCGGTCTGACCGACGCGCAGATTGACCGGGCGATCTCGTTCATCGCTAGTTTGACGGGCGAAGTGCCGCGTCGCCAAGATCAGTACATCGTCTTCCCCAAGATCGATTGGAAGATCAACAACAATCACACTTTCACAGCGACCTACAATCGGTTGCGTGCCGAAGCCCCAGCCGGGATCCAAACGCCAGCGATCGTCAATCGTGGCATCGCCAGCTTCGGCGACGATTTCGTCCACTTGGACTTCACGAATCTGCGCTTGACCTCGACCCTGTCGCCCACCGTGCTCAACGAAGCGCGGTTCCAATATGGTAGGGATTTCGAGTTCCAGCGCGCGCAACCGCCAGCTCCCGGTGAACCACGCACTGGACCGGGCGGATTCCCGCCGCAAGTGGCGCTCAGCAACGGCATCACCTTCGGCAAGCCGAACTTCTTGGAACGACGCGCTTATCCCGACGAAAGGCGCATTCAGTTTGCCGATACCGTGACGGTCACGCGCGGCAGGCACACCCTTAAGTTCGGCGGCGATGTCAATCGCGTCAAAGACATCCTCGACAATCTGTTCAACGAAGGCGGGGCCTACAGCTACAACAACATCAACGACTTCATCATCGACTACACCAACAGCTTGACCCCCATCCCCACCGTGCGCTGCGTGCGCAGCACACGTCTTGCCGGACGTTGTTACACCAGTAACTTCAATCAAGGCTTTGGCCCGACGCGCTTTGAGTTCGTCACTTACGATTACAACTTCTTCGTGCAGGATGATTTTCGCGTCACGCCCCGGTTGACCGTCAATCTCGGTTTGCGGTACGAATACGAGCAACTGCCCGACCCGCAAATTCCGAATCCGCTCGTGCCGCAAACAGGTCAATTCCCGTCGGACAAGAACAACTTCGGGCCGCGGTTTGGTTTCGCTTATGACTTGACCGGCGACGGCAAGACGAGCCTGCGCGGCGGTTACGGGATCTATTACGGGCGCATCATCAACTCGACGATCTCCAACGCGATCACCAACACGGGCGCACCCGGAAGCCAATTTCAAGCGACCATCAGCCCGAGCGCTCCGAACGCTCCCATCTATCCGAACGTGCTGCCGTCGGCAACCGCCAGCGGAGCGCCGAACATCGTCGTCTTCTCGCCGTTCATGGCGAACCCGCAGATCCACCAAGCCGATCTCATCTTGGAACGCGAGGTCGCTCGCAACACCGCGGTCTCCGTCTCCTACCTGCTCAGTTTGGGACGCCGCCTGCCGACGTTTGTCGATACGAACTTCGTCTATCCGACGCAGAGCCGGACCTTCACCGTGGTCGGCGGTGATCTCAACGGACAGCGCTTCACCATTCCGTTTATCACCACTCGGAAAGACACGCGCTTTGCCGCCATCACGGAGATTCGAAGCGCCATCAAGTCGGAGTACAACGCGCTCGTCGTGCAGGCTAATCGTCGCTACACCGACGGCTTGCAGTTCCAGTTGAGCTACACGCTCTCACGGGCCACCGACACGGGGCAAACTTCAACGACCTTCACGACGACCAACGTTCCCTTCAATCCTTTCGATCTGAGTTCCGAAGCCGGATACTCCAACTTCGACCGTCGGCACAAATTCACGGCCAGCGCCGTTTGGACCCCGAACTTCGTCGGCGAAACGGGAAGCGCTCTTGGCCGGGCCATCTTCAACGGGTTCACTTTCGCACCGGTGGTCACGATCTTCTCCGGCCTGCCGTACACGGCACAAGCTGACGTAAACCTGAGCGGTTCGAGCGGCGGCGGAAGCCGCGTCCCGTTCATCACACGCAACATCTTCCGTTCGCCAGCGCAGGCGACAGTCGATCTGCGCGTCTCGCGCCGCTTCCGCTTCGGGGAGAAGACCGCGCTAGAATTCCTCGCCGAAGCTTTCAACCTGTTCAATCGGGTGAACGTAACCAGCGTCAATGATACGCTCTATAACTTGGACTCCAGCGATCCGAACAACCTACGACTCGTCGCCCAACCGAGTTTTGGCCAGCCGGGAAGCACCGGGCTGAACAACTCCTTCTTCTTCCGCGAACGACAAGTGCAACTCTCGGTGCGCTTCCAGTTCTAACCCGTGTCGAATGATGTGGGCGAAGCGCAAAGCTCAACAAGCTTTGCGCTTCGCTCTCTTCTCGGCTCTGGGCAAGACGAAAAAGCGCAAAGAGGTGAGGCCACATCATCCTCGGATATGTACTGAATCCACCCGGTGTGGCTCGCTACGTTACGCACGGAAACGGCAAAACGCTCGAGGAAGTGCCTTTGGAGCAGTGATTTGCCGGTAAAGCCCTTTTGGCATGAAGTTTGCCGACCAAACGACCGCATGTCGAAGCTCGCTAATATGGCTCGGGCATCGGATGCGATTTCAAGCAAGAAGGGAGAGACAGATCATGGGTATTCCGAACAAGGACGAGATTCAGGGCAAATGGGAACAGGCCAAAGGCGCGGTGAAGGACAAATTGGGTGAGGTTACGGGCAACCGCCAATTGGAAGAAGAAGGCGAAGCCGAACACGCTCAAGGCGAGGCGAGAGAAGGCGTCGGCGAGGCGAGACGCAAGGTGGGCGAGACGATCAAAGACATTGGCGACAAGATTGGAAGATGACCTTCGTCATCTAGTGCCGATGCCAAAGGCGCTAAGAGTGGTCTGAAGCAAGACCAAGTAAGGCTGAATGGAAGTGGGGAACTCTGTTTGAGTTCCCCACTTCTCTCGTTTTGGATGATTCGCAAAGGCAGGCGCGCTTGATGCGGCATCTTGCCTGATCGAGTTCGGCTCGGCCTCTTAGAGTGGTCGGCGCCAGCGTTCTTTGGGGCGGTCGAGAAGGCGATCAACGCCGCGCCGCAAAAACTCTCCAGCGGGCTTGCCACGTTCTTCGGGCGATGGCGCGCTGGTCTCTTTGCGTCGCCGCGCCTCGTCATCGCTCTCTGGTCCAATACTTCTGGCGCTATCGCGTCTTGCGCGCGATGCTGGCCGGCTTTCGATCCACCGGCGGAAATCATCGAGGTTCGCTCTCATGCGCGACCTATGAAAGATCTCGTCGGCGGCTGCTGTCAGCTCTGCGGGCGCATCGTAGCAAAAAGAGAGGCGCAGGCGGGTTTTATCTACGTCCTCTTCGCGAAAGATGGCTTCGCACTCAATGTAAACATCGCCGCGGAAAGAGCGCCAAAATATGCGTTTATCCGGCTCAAAGTTCTCCGTGACGCTCTCCCACCTCAGCCGTTCGCCATCGCTCGCAACGGCCAACCAACGCGCCGTGTCACGTCCCGAGCGGTGAACTTCGACCACGTCACGAAACCATTTCGGGACCGATTCAAAATCTGCCCATGCATCAAAGACGATCTCCACAGGGGATCCGATCATGATGTCGTTCTCGAAGACGCGCATCTTCTGTGGTCTCCTTTGTAATGTAAGATATTGTCATGGGACGGTCGCGTGTTGAAAGAGGACGGCCAATGAGGCCATCCTCTTGAAAAGGTCGTAAGCGTCGAACTGCGAGTCTACTCTTGTCTGACGTGTTCTGCGCCGAGATCCTCGAAGAGTTTTTCGAGCTTGTCTGCTTCTTCGTCGGTTTGCGCCTCGACGCCGAGTAATATACCGCCTTCGCGCAATCCCGCATCGTAAACTTTCGCGCGATGCTCAGGAATGCCAGCGCCGATCAGGGCTCCGATCAGGCCGCCCGCCGCGCCGCCAGCTCCCGCTCCCGCGAGTGCTGCGGCCAGCGGCCCTGCAACGACGATGCCTAGCCCGGGGATAGCGAGCGACGTTCCGACAGCAGCGATGGCCGCCAAGATCGCGCCGACCGTGCCACCGACCGCGCCGCCGATACCAGCGCCGTCCGCTGCATGCGTCCCCGTTTCGATAGCGAACTCTTTGTTCTTGGTTGAATCGGACATCAACACACTGATGTCATCGCGCGTGTATCCGTGTTCGACGAGCATGTTGACGGCCGCCTCTGCTGCTGTGCGCGACTTGAACAATCCTGTGACGAGCTTTGCCATGTTGCTCTACCTCCTCTGATTTTTCTTCCATCGAAGAGCAACTCTCATGCCGAGCCTTCTCGCCCTCGTCGAACGCGCATGATCACGCTGTTTTTCACCACTTGCGAGCAGAAGCCGAACGATTGCTTGCAAACTCCGCTGTACCAAAAATGAACGGTCTTTGGTCTCGACCGCTGTTCCGCTCTTCTCCCGGTGGAATTGTAACGGTTCGGCGATGAACTGGAGAAACGGCGGGGCGCGATTTTCAAACGACAGCGTCTCTCGCGAGTTCGGGCTTCTTCCACAGTGCGCGAGCTTTTCGCGCGAATCTTGCGCGACGGCAAACGCCTTGCCCTCGCTTCTTCGGCCAAGGAAGACGAACTAGCAAGCTGCAAACGCATCGCGAAAATAGATGGTCTCGTGCAGGAAGAGACTTCTGCCGATAACACTGAAAGATCGAAGCTGCATCCGGACACCTTTCAAGCTGCGTTGAAACGTTTAGGCGACGTTGCGCCGCGCGATGCCATCTTCGGCGATACACCGCACAGTGCGGAAGCAGCGAGCAAAGCGGGCTTGCGAACCATTGGTCTGCCTTCGAGCAGGGGGGCTGTGGAAGATTTGCGCGCCGCGGGTTGCATCGCCACCTATCTCGATGCGGTCGATCTGCTCGCGCATTACGATGCGTTGCCGCTAGCGGGGCAAAAGTGAGCGGTTTTGGTCGGTCTTGAGTTCGGCAGCGATGATTCTGAGCAAGACGACTTCGCGGGTGCCGCGGCTGTCTTCTCATTCCGAAAGCGCGAGCGCTCGGCGGTAAACCCGTTCCGTCTCTTCGACCATGCGTTCGAGCGAGAACTGCTGGCGGACGGTTTCCAACGCTCGTTGGCGCAGGCGCTCACGTTCCTCTCGGTCATCGAGCAAGCAAAGGATAGCTTCGGCCAGAGCGTGCGCATCGCCGATGGGAACGAGCCGTCCCGTTTCACCATCTTCGATGATCTCGCGCGCGCCCGCGGAGCGCGTCGCCACCACGGGCACGCCGCTCGCCATCGCCTCGATGATGGCGAGGCCGAATCCTTCGGAACGTGAAGCCGAAACGAAAAGATCGAGGTCTGAGAGCAGACGGCTTGTTTCATCGACTCTCCCCGCAAGATGAACTCTCTGGCTCAGACCGAGTTCGCGGATGAGCCGTTCAAGTTGCGTCCGCGTATCTTTTGCGGGCGATTCGTCATCGCCGGCGATGACGAAATCAACGTCGGCGCGCTTTGCCGCGATCAGCGAAGCGGCGCGGATGAAATCCTCGTGCCCTTTGATCGGTGCGAGGCGACCGATCGTTCCGACCAACAGGCGGTCCCTAGCGCCCAAACGAGCGATCGCTGCGAACCGCTTCAAGTCGATGCCGTTCGGCACGTGCGCGATCTTGGACTCGGCGAAGATACCACGCAAGCTCTCGCCAACTGCGCGCGAGACGGCGATGGCGTAAGCGACGCGACGCAAAGTGAAGCGGTGAAGCCTGTTAAGAGGGAAAAGAACATGTCTCGTGATCACTAACCGTGCAGTACCCGCGCGCTCAACGGCGAGCGCGGCCAAGGGATAGTCGCGCGCCAGGTGTGCATGAACGACTTCGATCTCGCGTTCGCGTATGAGGCGCGCAAGCCGTAAGGCGCTGCCGATGTCCAGCGAATTGCGCAAAGGTAGCATCGTGATGTTCTCTTGGGGTAGCGAGCGTAATTCGCCGACAAGCGGCGAACGGTGGCGTAAAACGGCATAGACGTCGTGGCCGCGCTGCGCCAGAGCGTTGGCTAAATCGGCTACATGCCGCTCACCGCCGCCGATGCTGGTTGCCGAATTTACCTGAAGCACTCTCACTGCGTTCCTTTCGGAGGCTAACGTAGCAACCGCGCGATGCAAAAGCAACCCTTTGTGCAAGGCAGGCGCGCCTATGTGTGACTTTCGGTCGGGATCGAAAGTAAAATGATCTGCGCCGAGGAGCCGGGAAATGGCCTTTGCGAAATCACACGATGTAAAGATCGGTTACGATGACACCGGAGACGGACTGCCCGTCATCCTGCTTCACGCTTTCCCGCTCAATCGCACGATGTGGCACGAGCAGGTTGCCGCGCTGAGCGACCGATGGCGGTTCATCACTCCGGATCATAGAGGTTTCGGCGAGTCGAGCGTCGTGCCGTCGGCGACCATGGAAGAGATGGCGCAGGATGTCGCCGCCTTGCTCGACGGGATGCAGATCGAACGGGCCGTGATCGGCGGGTTGTCGATGGGCGGTTACGTCGCTTTCGCTTTCTATCGCCAATTCCCGCAACGCGTGCGCGCGCTGATCCTCGCCGACACGCGCGCCGAAGCCGACACGGAAGAAGCACGACGCAATCGCGAGCGCATGGCCGAACGCGCGTTGCGAGAAGGGGCCGAAGCGATTGCGGAAGAGATGATCCCGAAGCTCGTCGCCGCGCAGACCTTGCGCGAGCACCCGGAAATAACAGAGCGCTTGCGTTTGATGATCGTACGCAACGACCCGGCTGGCATCGCCGCTGCGCAACGCGGCATGGCCGCGCGGCGTGACCAGACCGACCTTCTTGCGCGAATCGAGGTTCCGACGCTCATCATCGTCGGGCGCGAAGATCAATTGACGCCGCCCAGCCTGTCCGAAGCGATGCACGGCGAGATACGCGGTTCGCATCTCGTGGTGATCGAAGGGGCCGCTCACGTCTCGAACATCGAGCGCCCGCAGGATTTCAACCGCGCGCTCGAAGACTTCCTTCAGAACATCGCTCCGGAGCGTTGACGAAGACGCCGGGCGAAGATGCGCAAGCGGATCGCAGCGTAGCGACATCGGTGCACCGGGCGACTGATTGGCTCTCCTAAAGGGAGAACGCTCACGAACGAGGAGATGTTGTTAGCGACCGCACGCTCACGCGGGATGCGCAGGATCGAAAAACGATCACGAACGAGGAGTGGAAGAGCTTGCGAGAACCCTGGAAGTTCTACATCGAAGAGCGCGTCCGCTGGGGCGACGTCGATGCGGCGCGCATCATTTTCTATGGAGCATACATCCGCTTTTTCGAGTTCGCCGAGACGGAGCTTTTCCGCGCCGTCGGGCTCCCGTACAGCCGCTTGTTCGATCAATTGGATATCTGGTTGCCACGTGTCCATCTCGAGTGCGACTTTCATCGCGCCGCGCAACTCGATGATCTGCTGGAAGTGGCGACCTATGTCGGCCATTTCGGCCACAAGTCGTTGCGGTTAGAGTTCGAGGTGCGACGCAAAGGCGAAGAGGCGTTGATCGCCACAGCCCACTTCGTGCTCGTCGCTGTCCGCCGCGACACGATGCGGAGCGTCACGCTGCCGGAGGAACTCAAACGGCGCTTGGCGCGTTTTGCGCATCCATCGGCGTCGGATTCGGAGCTTGCACCCGTCTCCGTCGAATGAGCCTCATCATCGCTGGCGCGCAAATTGGATCAAGCGAGAATGTTGATTTCAGGCGAGATCCATCCATGCTTTCTGCAGCGAGCTGGAGTCCCAAGAAGATTCGATGAACCGAGGAAGAGGCTGGTGCCCTCGGTAGGACTCGAACCTACAACCAACGGATTATGAGTCCGCTGCTCTGACCGATTGAGCTACGAGGGCGTGCGGTTTGCGAATTGCATCCGTCGCGGGATGGCACAAGGCTCAACTCTTCTTCGACGCAAACATTCTAACAGAACGGATCGGGAACAAACAAACTTCGCCGCGCGCTTCATTGCGCGTCCGGTGCTGAACGCGCCCGCGTCGAACTCGAGCCTGTGATGACGGGCGATTCACCCATGCTTCGCGTTGCGGAGAATGCAAGCCGGTCCCTCTCGCGGCTCTTGTCGGCTTCCATTCCAAGAGCATGGCGAACTTTATGCGCATGTTGTGTGTGCCCTGTGGGGCCTCGGCAAATCTCGCCGGCTTCTACTTCAAGATCATGATCTGAGAGTGAATTTCGAGCAGGTGCCAGCGCAGGTAGCTGGTCACCGTCTCGTTGGCGTAGATACGGACGAAGCCCGTTTGCAAGTAGATCTTATCCGGCTGCGGCCATTCGAGTCTGATGATCGGATTGAAGGAGAGTGGCGTTTCGGCTGACGAAGGTTCCGGGGAGGGTGAGGTTCGCGCAGGAGCGGCGTTCGGTTTACTGGCCTGCGTGCCGTTGCTCGGCGAAAGTTGAGGCGAAGCTTGCTCGTTTTGCGACGCTTGGAGGCGTTCGGCGTCGTAGCGTGCTGAGGCTTCGAGCAGCGGGTCGTGCAACGGAATGCTCGCCTGCGTCGGATTCGGAGAAGCCGCATCGTAGATCATCACCTCCGTGTCGAACGCCGCAGCCACTTTGGAGGAATCGGGTGACCAAACGGGGAGAACATCGGTCGGCCGGTCGTCCAAGAGGCGTTCTTGTCCGTCGAGGGTGATCAAGCGCGGGCGGCCTGCGGTCGGTCTTCCTTCGGCCATGCGCGCGTCGAACTCGAACTCTTTGCAGGCGAGCGCGGCGATGGCGTGACCGTCCAGCGCCCACGCAAGATGAAAATAGATAAGCCCGTCGCGCGCCGTCAGCGGTCGCAAGGCGAAGCCATCGCGGTCGCAGACGTAAATCTGCTCGGTCGAAAAGGTCGGCACTGATGGGATGAGTGGCGCAACGCTCGCGGATGGTTCCGGCGGCGAGGGAGACGCGAGCGGTGGTGGTTGCGGTGTCTCCGTCGTTTGACTGGTCGGATGGCGTTTGCCGATGAAAGCGATCGCTTGCCCGTCGGGCGACCAAGCCACCGATTGCGGAAAGGCTCCGACCAAATCGAGCGGAAGGATGTTGCGCAGGAAGCTGCCATCGCTCGAATAGAGATCGATGCGGAAAGCTCCTTCGGGCGTTTCGTGCGTCGCATAGACAGCCAGCACACGTTGGCCGTCGGGTGAAACCACGGTACGGAGCAGTGCCTCTTCGGCGCGGCGGGTCACGAAATCGGCTTGCACGGCAGCGTGCTTCTCGTCGGCGTTGGTGACTTCAAATTCCGGCAGCGGCTCGACGTCTGGGGTGAAACGATAAGCGAGTTTGTCCGCCGGGACGTCACGCAGGGACTTCGGCAGAGCGCGACGGCCATTCTCTTCCGGCTCCAACGTGCATCCGCCGAGCAAAAGAAGCGACAGAGTTGAGTAGGCGAGAATCGCTGCTATTCGGCAGGCGAATCTTTTAGCATCAACCCTTGTCGTTCTTTCTTCCATCGCTGGCCGACCGGTGCGAAGCGTGAGGGACCATCGAACTTTTCTATGATACCTGCCGTGGCCAAGATGTCAAAACGCTGAGTTTAAAGAAGGGAAGAATTCGGGCGCGGGAACGGGAAAGAACGCCCAGCGCTTGGATCGTGTTGCTCGTAAGGCGATCGCGTCTCGGCGCTTCATCCGTGGGGTGGTGATTTTCGACAAACGCTGCGAGTGTGTCTCTCGATCACGACGGCCGCCTCTCTGCGGGCATCGGGTGGTCCCTAACGATGGCGCCACTGTGGTTTACGCTTTTCGAGAAAGGCGGCGATGCCTTCGTGCGCATCATGCGTCTTCATCAGCTCGTTGAGGTATATGTCTTCGACCGCGTTTAGCGCCGCTTCGAACGGGCGGCCCCGCGCTGCATCCAACGCACGGCGCGTCGCTTCGAGTGCGGGTGCGGAGAGTTCGCGTAATTTGTTCAACACTTCTTCGGTCTTCGTCTGTAGTTGGTCCGACGGCACGAGGTGATTGACTACGCCAAGTCGGAAGGCCTCGAGCGAATCGATTAGGTCCCCGGTCAGGATCAATTCGCGGGCGCGTTTTTCGCCGATGATGCGCGGCAGCAAAATGGCTGCGATCGGCGGGAAGACGCCAAGTTT
>CAKZOF010000267.1 GCA_937135995.1 uncultured Pyrinomonas sp. | reverse complement strand
CTCATCATGCAGGAAGGCAGCGTACTCGCGCAAATAGGCGCGGTAGAAACGCCGGTAATCGGCGGCCGTCTGCGCCCCGTCGGAACTGGCCGGGTTGCTGAGGGCTTCTTTTAAAAAGGCCGGCAGGTCGTCCGCCGGGTAACGCCGCTGCAGACCGTCGGGGTAGGTTCGCTTTAAAAAGTCGGCAAAGCGCGCCAGCGTGTGCGGGTTGAGGTCAAACATATTGCGAACCCAGTGGGGCATCCCCATCTCGTTATCCAATTGGATCATGATAATCTGGCCGCCGCGCGTCATCTGGCGGGGGGCCAGCACGGCAAAGACGGCCTCGTACCATTGCTCGACAGCCGCCAGAAAGTCGGGGTGCAGGTAGCTGACGATGTTTTGCGGCTGTTCGTCCTGGCTGATGAAGGCGACCTGCGGGTAGTTGAGCTGCTGTACCGGGGCGGAGTAGGCGGCGTGAATGGCGCGCGCTACCAGTTCTTTGCCCGCGCCCGATTCGCCGTAGATCAGAACGCGCCCATCGGTCGGGGCGACAAGCGCGATCTGCTGGCGGAGCGCACGCATGGCGACCGAGTCGCCGATCAGTTCGTGTTCGCTCCGCAGTTGGTCGCGCAAGGCGGCGTTGGCGCGTTCGAGTTCGAGTTGACGGAGCGCGTTGCGCACCGTGAGTGTGGTCTTTTCGATCGAGAGCGGTTTTTCGATGAAATCGTAAGCACCGAGTTTGGTGGCGCGCACAGCGGTCTCGATCGTGCCATGGCCGGAGATCATGATGATGGCGGCATCCGCACCCTGCTCGCGCAGGCGGCGCAGCGTTTCCAACCCATCCATGCCGGGAAGCCAGATGTCGAGCAGAACGCAGTCGTAGGCGCGGCGCTCGGTCGCACGCAAGCAGTCTTCACCGCTGGCGACGGCATCGACCGCGTACCCTTCATCTTCGAGCACGGCGCGAAGTGCTTCGCGTATGCTCGGTTCGTCGTCGACGATCAAGACCGCGTTCGGCATGGTTGCTTCTTCGGCTAGACGGTGTGCGCACGACCGGTGCCGCTCTCTGCCGCGTGCGCCAAACGCTCTTCCATCACCGGCAGCTCGATGACGAAGCGAGCGCCGCGCGGGCGATTCGCATCAGCGCGGATGCGCCCGCCGTGTTCAACGACGATGCGCTGGACGATCGCCAGACCGAGACCGGTGCCGCGCCCGCGAGTTGAAAAGTAGGGTTGAAAGATGCGCGCGAAATCGCGTGGCGCGATGCCGTGCCCGGTATCGACAACTTCGACGAGCAGCAAGTTGCGCGCTGGATCGTGCCCGGTGGCGACCGTGATGCGCCGTTCGCCGGTTGCTTCGGCCAGCGCTTCGAGCGCGTTGTCGAGCAGGTTGACGAGCGCGCGTTTGATCTGCTCGGCATCGAGCAGCGCGGGCGGCAAGTGCGGCGCTAGCTGCGCGTCCAAACGCACGCCGTTCAAGCGTTCTTCGTAAAGCACGAGCGTTCGCCGGACCACTTCGTTCAGGTCTTGCGGTTCGAGCCGCGCGCGCGGCAGTCGCGCAAAGCGCGCGAACTCATCGACCATCGCCTTGAGTCCGGCGACTTCGCGCACGATGGTCGCCGTCCCTTCCTCGATGATTTTGCTGACGCGCTCGCGTTCCTCGGCGCGATCGAAGGCGCGCTGGAAATTGCGCGCAATGCGTTCGGCGGAGAGTTGAATCGGCGTTAGAGGATTCTTGATCTCGTGCGCCATGCGCCGCGCGACTTCGCTCCACGCGGCGACGCGCTGCGCTTCGAGCAGGTCCGACAAGTCTTCCATCACGACGACGACGCCACGCCTTTCGCCCGCGTGCGGGCGCAAGGCCGTTGCTGTCAACGCGACCGGGATCGCTTCCGCCTCGCCCGCTGCTGAACGCACGAGTTGCGTCTGTTCGGTGGCGCGGCCGCTCCGGCGCGCGCGCCGGACGAGCTGCGCAAGCACGGCGTGATCTTCGGCGCAGACGAGCGCTGCCAGCCGTTCACCGCCGACGCGCGCGCTTTTGGGCAGCGAAAGCATGGCGAGCGCGGCGGCGTTGATCGTCGTTACGTGATCTGCTTCGTCGAGCGAGATGACGCCGGTCGACAAGGATTCGAGCACCGTTTCGATGTAGTTGCTGCGTTCTTCGAGCGCCAGATTCTTTTCACGCAGTTCGGCGGCATTGGCTTCCAACCGCTTTCGGTTCTCCGCCAATTGCGCCGTCATCTGGTTGAAGGATTCAGCAAGAAGGGCGAGTTCGTCCTCGGCGATGCCCGTGACGCGGTGGGCCAGATTGCCGCGCGCTACTTCGTCGGCCGCTTCGGCCAGCGCGCGGATTGGCGTGGCGATTCCGCGCGAAAGATAGAGCGCCGTCCAACTCGAAGCGAACAGCAGCAGCAGCGTCAACAACCCGAGCGTTGAAAGGCCGAGAAGGCGCACGCGCCGTTGCCGTTCGCGCAGTTGCTCGTAGGTCTCCGATCCAGCGACGATGCGGCTCAAGTGTTCGTCCGGTGGGCGACGGCGAACGGTGATCAGGCGTCCGCCCGCGCCGAGCGGCGCACTTGCGGCGATGAACTCCGCGCCCGGTTCTTTGCCGCGAACGGCGTCGGCCAAAGCTCCGTGCAGCGTGGCATCTTGCAGGACCGAGCGGACTTGCCCTTCAGGCGTGACGATGGCGATCGCATCCAGATTGCCCGTCGAGGCCAGATGCGCCAACTCTTCGTCGGATGAGTTCGGCGCGACGGCCAAAGCGGCCAGCGCCGTCGCTTCGCGCAAGCGGTCGAGCGCTCGTTGCGCTTCCTCTTGCTGGGCCAACCGCGCCTCACGAACGACATCTTCGGGCAGGCGACTGAACCACTTTTCGAGCGAGCGGTTAAGAAAGATGTAGGAAAAGACGGCCATCGCCGTGATCGGCAAGAGACTGACGGCGATGAAATAGACGACGAGACGCGTCTTGATCTTGGAGCCGAGTTGCCGTTCACGTCGCTCTTGCCGCAGCTTCAAGAGGTTGCGGACGAAGATGAAGCTGAAGATGATGAAGGCGATGAAGTTCAGCGTCGAAAGCGCGTAGAGTAGCAGCGTCTCCGATGCCGTGTCGGGCGTCAAGACTTCCCATAGCCCGAGCGCTTGTTGCGCGACGAGAAAGAAAAGAAGGATGAGAACGAGGCTGCCGAGCAGCCACGGCGCGCCACGGCGGCGGCGCGGGCCGGAAGATCGCGTCTCTTCGGGAAGATCTGTCGGCGACATATCTTTTCGGCGCGCACACAGTTTATCATGACGAGACGTTTGATCGCATCGGTTTACGCGCGCCTTTGTCGCGCGGCGGTGCCGGACGCAAACGGAAGTTGCAGCTCAGACGAGTTCCTGCATCGAACGAGATCATGACCGAGAGCATCTTCTTCGACGAACAGGGGAATCTGCGAAGTTTCTTTCGCTTCGCCTTCTTCCTTCTCTTCTTCTTCGCCGCGCTCGCGCTGCTGGGCATCATCGCGTGGTCCGCGCTCGCGTCCATCGGTCAACGAACCGGGCTAGCCGTTGATGAGTTGGTCGCTGGACCGGTAGCCATGCTCGTTCACGGTGGATTGATGTTGGCCGCGGCGGTGGGCGTCGGATGGTTTTGCGGGCGTGCCTTCGAAGGGCTTCCGTTCAGCGCGCTCGGTTGGACTGTGGCGCGCGGCTGGTGGCGCGATCTACTGTTTGGCACGGTGGTCGGCGCGGGAACTTTTCTCGCCGCCGCGTTCGTTCCGTGGGCGTTCGGCAGCATCCGCTTCGAAGCGAACGCTGCGCCGTGGGCGGCCGTGGGCGGTACACTGTTGCTCGCGGGAGCGGTCTTCGCCGTCGCCGCGGCTGCTGAAGAGTCCGCTTTTCGCGGGTATCCATTGCAGACGATGTTACGCGCTCATCCGCTGTGGATCGCCGCGCTCCCTTCGTCGTTCGTCTTCGCGCTGGTCCACATGGGCAACCCCAACACGGCTCCGGCGTTTACGTTCGTCAACACGTTGCTTGCCGGGTTCTGGTTGGCCGTCGGCTACTGCCGAACGCGCAACCTCTGGTTCCCGCTCGGATTGCATTGGGCATGGAACTGGACGCAGGGAGCTGTGCTGGGCTTTCCCGTGAGCGGTCTTACGACGCTTACCGCAGCGCCGCTGCTGCGCGCACAGGACTTCGGACCGGCGTGGTTGACGGGCGGCGCCTACGGCATTGAAGGCGGGCTGTCGTGCACTGTGGCGATCGTCCTTTCGACGGCCGCCATTGCGCGGGGAGGTGTTTGCAAAGGGCGCGAGTCGCGCGCACGCTCGTCCGGCACTCTTCGGACGTGAAGAGCGCGCACCGGATGAGAGCGCAAAAGCGCTAGGGAACGAACAGGGCGGACCCGGTCGGGTCCGCCTTTGGAGTCGAGGTTCTGTTGCCCGCCATCAGCGCTCGTCGATCGGCACGTAAGGCACGTTGCGTGGGCCGATGTATTCGGCGCGCGGCCGGATCAAACGGTTGTTGGCGTACTGCTCGAGGATGTGACCGGTCCAGCCGGAAATGCGACTGATGGCGAAGATGGGTGTGAACAGATCCAGCGGGATACCCATCATGTAGTAGGTCGAAGCCGAATAGAAATCGACGTTCGGGTACAAACCCTTTTCGCGCATAATCGTTTCTTCGACTTTGCGCGACA
>CAKZOF010000266.1 GCA_937135995.1 uncultured Pyrinomonas sp. | reverse complement strand
CGCGAAGAGCTATCGAAGCGCATCGCTGCCATCGAAGAGCAGAACAAAGAGCGGCTGGCCGGGCCATCCAACGTCAACGCGCGCTGACAAGAGCCGGATGAAGAGCGAACGCCAAGACGTCCCGCTGACCGAAGCGCCGAGCGATCAGGAAGAAGCAAGGACCGATGCCCTAGCGCGCGGCCTCGGCCTGTTTGACGCGACGATGATCGTCATCGGCTCGATGATCGGCAGCGGCATCTTCATCGTCTCTGCCGAATCGGCGCGGCTCGTCGGCGCGCCCGGATGGCTGCTCGCTGCGTGGGCGCTCGCCGGATTGTTGACCATCACCGGCGCGTTGTGCTGCGCGGAACTTGCCGCGATGATGCCGCGCGCTGGGGGGCAGTACGTCTTTTTGCGCGAAGCCTACCACCCGGCCATTGGGTTCCTCTTCGGCTGGTCGCTCTTCATCGTCATCCAAACGGGAACGATCGCTGCCGTGGCCGTCGCCTTCGCCAATTTTTTGAGCGTTTTCACTGATGAGGTTTCGCCGACGCGCTACTTGATCGAACCCGTCCGCTTGGGGCCGTATGCGCTCAGCCTCTCCACGCAGCAACTGGTTGCCATCGCGCTCATCGCCCTGCTGACGTGGACCAACACGCGCGGGCTGCAACTCGGCAAACTGGTGCAGAACGTCTTCACTTTCACGAAGACGGCGGCGCTGGCCGGCCTCATCTTCGTCGGCCTCGTCTTCGGGTGGAACCCCGAGAGCGCCGCCTACACTTCGCACTGGTGGGATCCGTGGGCCAACGGATGGACGCCGCAAGCGGCGCAGCCGTCGCTGCAGGCGAGCGGAGCTTTGGCCCTGCTCATGCTCTTGGGGCGCGCGATGACTGGCCCGTTGTTCGCGCAATCGGCATGGAACAACGTCACTTTCACGGCGAGCGAAACGCGCGATCCCGGACGCACGCTCCCGCGCGCGCTTCTCTACGGCTGCACGACGGTGGTTGCGCTCTACCTGCTTGCCAACCTCTCTTACATCGTCGTGTTGCCGCTCGACGAAATTCAGCGGGCGCCGCAAGGGCGCGTCGCAACCGCAGCCATGCAAGCCGTACTCGGTGCGCCGGGCCAATTCATCATGGCGGCGGCGATCATGATCTCGACCTTCGGGTGCAACAACGGGCTGATTCTGGCGGGCGCGCGCGTCTATTACGCGATGGCACGCGACGGGTTGTTCTTTTCGCGCGTCGGCGAGGTTAATGCGCGCCGCGTGCCTGCCGTCGCGCTCGCCGCGCAAGGGGCGTGGGCTGCGGCCTTGACGTTGCCGCGTACCGTTTCGGTGGAGGCACGCACGGGCGCGGTGCAATACGGCAACGTTTACACGCAGCTGCTCGAATACATCATCGCCGCGGATCTGATCTTTTACGTCTTGATGGTCGGCGCCGTGATCCGCTTACGGCGCCGCCTGCCGGAAGCGCCGCGCCCTTATCGCACGTGGGGCTATCCGTTGGTGCCGTTGATCTACGTGACGCTGGCGACGCTGCTCGTCGGCGATCTGATCTACTTAGCGCCGACCACTTCCGGCATCGGCTTTCTGCTCGTCTTGACGGGCCTTCCCGTCTATCTCGTCTGGCAGAAAAGAGCCGCGCCGCGCTCGGCCTTTGAAGCGGCAGAGAGTTGAGACTTGACCGGAAAGCTCAATGCACAGTGGAGGCGGGAAGCAGCGATCCGCGCCGGTCGGCGGCGATGGCGTAACCATCTTCGATGTGTCCGATCAGGCCGTGAAAGTAGATGTCCGTGCCGGAGAGGACAACCAGCATGTCGCCCACTCTGATGCGCGGATTTTCGACGCGAAATCGGATCACTGTGGCATGTCCGTTCTCCTGTTCGAGCGTCTCGAAC
>CAKZOF010000265.1 GCA_937135995.1 uncultured Pyrinomonas sp. | reverse complement strand
CAAGATCGTGCCTTGGCGGTCGAGCTTGATCGCGCCATAGGGCAAGGCGTCCAGTTCCTCGCGCGTCATGCCGGAGAGTTCTTCTGCAGTGGCGGGAATTCCCATCTCGTCTCCTCCTTCAATTCGGTTCGGTTGTAGATCGGTCTGCGCTTTGGGAGCGACGCCCACGCGCCGCCAGTTCGGCGACCGCTGCGGCGAAGCCTTTCAGGTCGACGATGGGCTTCATCCAGTGATCGTCGCATCCGGCTTCGAGCGCGCGCTCGCGATCGCCGCGCATGACGTGCGCCGTCAGGGCAACGATCGGAGTGCAGTCGAACTGCGGATCGGCGCGCAATTGCCGCGTCGCCTGTAGCCCGTCGAACTTACCGGGCAGACTCAAGTCCATGATGATGATGTCGGGCATAAGCTGGCGCGCGCGCTTGATGCCCTCTTCGGCGGTGGTCGCCTCGTGGACTTCATGCCCGTTGATTTGCAGCGTGATTCGTACAAGATCGCGGTTGTCTGGGTCATCTTCAATCAGCAACACTTTCGCCATGCGAGGGGGTCACTCCTAGCTCTTCCAATGTTTCGCGCAAGCGCGATTCGAGATCGGGCATCAGGATTTCGCCCTTGCGGATGACGTCGGCGATCTGCCCAGTGATCAGCTTGCGATCTTCGGGCGTGATGTCTTTGCCCGTGATGATGATGATCGGCGTATGGGCCGTCTGCGGATTGACGCGCAAGCGCGCGATCAACTCGAAACCGGACATGCCACCCGGCATGATCAGATCGCAGAGGATGACGCGCGGCGGGTGTTGCTGCGCGACACGCAGAGCCGCTTCGCCGCTCGCCACAGAGCGCGCGCGAAAACCAGCATTTTCAAGCGCCGTGACAAGCAGCTCACGAATGCCGTGTTCGTCATCGACGACGAGGACGTAGTCCTCTTCCGTCTCGACGGTCGCGCCGACGCTGCGCAGCGATTCGATCAGGTCTTTCGGTTCAACGGGTTTGACGAGGTAGTCGGAGGCACCGAGCCGATAGCCGAGCGGACGGTTATCGACGATGGAGCAGACGATGACCGGAATCTGCGACGTGCTCGGATCGGCTTTGATGGCACGCAACACGCGCCAGCCATCAACTTGCGGCATCATGATGTCGAGCGTGATCGCCGCCGGACTCAGTTCGCGCGCTAGGCGGTGGGCGTTCCGGCCGTCGGTCACTTTCACGGCGTAGCCAGCGCGCTCGAGCGTCGTTTCGAGCAGCGACGCGGCATCGGCGTCGTCTTCGATGACGAGGACGAGCGGTCGGCGCCCGTCGCGTGACGGCTCTGCGCGCGCGTCGAGGACGAGTTCTGAACGCGCTCTGGTGCGTTCGATCATCTCCTCTTCGGCGCCGGGAGCAACTAGCGGGAGCGTGACGCTGAAGACCGACCCTTCGCCATAAGCGGACGAGACTTCGATGCGCCCGCCGAGAAGCTGGACCAGTTGATGGACGATCGTCAAGCCGAGCCCGGCGCCGCCAGTGGCGCGCGTCGTCGAACCATCGACTTGGCGAAAGCGCTCGAAGATCACGCCGAGCGCTTCCTCTTTGATCCCGATGCCGGTATCGCGCACCGTGAAGCGCCACTCATGCTCGCCCCACCTGCTGAGCTCCGCTTCCACCGAACCGCGCGGCGTGAACTTGATGGCGTTTGACAACAGGTTGAGGACGATCTGGCGGACGCGCGTCGGATCAATAAAGGCGATCAAGAAGCGCTCATGCAGCTTGAGTTCGTAGCGCAAACCCTTCTGTTGCGCTTGCAGCCGCAGCTCGCCGAAGGCGTTGCGCACGACTTCGACCAGATCGACGTGCTCATGATGCATCTGGATGCGCCCGGCTTCGATCTTCGATATATCGAGCACGTCGTCGATCAAATTCAACAGATGCCGGCTATTGCGCAAGATCCTTTCGAGTGCGTCCTGTTGTTCGGGCGCGAGCCGCTGCTTGCTGTTGAGCTGCATCAACTGCGCGAAGCCGATAATGGCCGTCAGCGGCGTGCGCAGTTCGTGCGACATATTGGCGACGAACTCAGCCTTCAGGCGATTGAACTCTTCGAGCCGCCGGTTGGCTTCGCGCAAGCGGGAGATCAACAAGCGGCTCTCCGTGACGTCTCGAAGCACGGTGACAGACCCGACCAGTCGGCCCTTTTCGTCGTGGATGCGAACCGAATGGGCGCTCAACGTCGCCGGTTGGCCGTCACGATCCACGACCAACTCCATTTCGATCTTCGGTAGATCCGTGGCAAGACTGACGCGCCACGGGAGTTCGCTGGCGAGCAGCCGCTTGCCCGTCGCGTCGCGTATTTCGGTCTCCGCCTGCGGAGCGGCCTCGTCGTTCAGCACTGATGGGGCGCCAGCGAGCATTTCTTGTGCCGCGGGGTTGACGGTGGCGATGCGCCCTTCCGCCGTGCAGACGATGACGCCATCGCTCATCTGTTGAAGAAGCGCTTGAAGCTTGCGCGTCTCTCGCCGCGCCAGATCGAGGGCGTCCTGCATCCCACGCTCAGCTTTGACGCGGTCAGTGACGTCGATGGCGAAGATGATGACGGTTCCGTCTTCGCTGGGCCAGATGGTGTAGTCCCAGAAGGCGATGGCTTCCGGCGTCGCTATGTTTTCGGACGTTGCTTCGCAGGTTTCTTGAGTCGCTGCGTTTTCGGTAGTCCCTTCGCGAGCGATCTTGACCGGATAGCCCCAGAGCGTAAAGCGCTTGCCCTCTTCGAGCGCCGAACTGACCATGGAGACGAGAGCCGGACGCGCGACTTCGCCGAAGAAGCGTCCGGTGCAATCCTGCTGCGCGCCGATGGCTCTTTGCCCGACTGGGTTCGCATAAGCGATGCGCAGTTCTGCATCCAGTTGAATGATGCCTGCCGGAATCGCGTCGAAGATGTCTTGGCCCATCTTTTGGTTCATCACCTTGTTCGCCAGCAGGCGCTGAAAGCCAGAGGCCGCCCTCTTCGAGGACAAGAGTTACACCTGTGGGGGAAAGAATCGAGAGCGAGTCCCGGACGCGGTCGGGGGAGGGAGCCCGCTGGGGCAACGTTATAGCAGCACCGAGCTAGGCTGTAAAGTTCGGAGATTGGCTGTGAGCGACGCGCTCGTGAGATCAAACGACAGGTTTGAGGATCAGTGCTGATGGCGATTGCGCAGGCGCTGCCGCTGATGCGATCAAGCCGCAGGCTCAGGGGCGATCGTTATAGCATTCGATGATCGCCACGCTCATCGACGATCAAGCTACAAGCTTAGAGAGTTATAAGTTGGCAACATTCGTCAAGGGCGGACGTGATGGCTGACTCTCATCCAATCAGAGAGACTTTGTCGGTTACCCGCGGCGTTGAACACATCACGTCCTGCGACCTTGAGCGCTTGTCGTTCGGTCTTTGGACTAGAAGCAGATGGTTCTGACTTTACATAGTTTCGCGTCGAGCGCCGTTGTTCCGCCCTGGTTTGATGAAACCTATGTCAGCTCGTTTCGCGTCAAGCGCCGCAGCACTTCTTGTACTTCTTGCCCGAGCCGCACGGGCATGGATCGTTGCGCCCGACTTTCGGGTGATCGCGACGGACCGTTTTAACCGCTGCCTCCTCGCCTGCCGCCGCAGCGCCTTGGTTCGGTCCCGTGAAGGTCATGCGCGTCGGACGGCTCATGCGGCGGCGTTGCAGCGCCTCGGGCGCTTGCTCGGAGACGACCTGCAGATTGAAGAGCGCGCGCACGGTGTTCATGTCGATGCGGTCGAGCATCGCTTCAAAGAGCGCGAAGCTCTCCTTCTTGTACTCGACAAGCGGATCCTTTTGCCCGTAGCCGACAAGACCGATCCCTTGCTTCAGATGATCGATGGCGAGCAGGTGGTCCTTCCACTGCGCATCGATGATGTTGAGCATGATGATGCGCTCGTAGGTGCGCATCGCTTCAGGGCCGACCTGCGCCTCTTTTTCGGCGTATTTGGCCTCGAGCTTCTGCCAGATGGCCTCTTCGATCTCGCGGCTGTTCATCCGCTCGAAGTCTATGCCTTCAGCGTCAGCGTCGAAACCGTAGATAGATTTCAGTTGCGCCTTGTAATCGGCGATGTCCCACTCATCGGGCGACACATCCGGGTCGAGATATTGTTTAGTCAAATCGGAAAGCAGATCGCGCGCGATCCCTAGGATATACTCGCGATGGTCGGGTTCAGCCATCAACTGGCGGCGCAGGCCGTAGATGGTCTCGCGCTGCTTGTTCATCACGTCGTCGTACTGGAGAAGATGCTTACGGATCTCGAAGTTGCGCGTTTCGACGCTCTTTTGCGCCGCTTCGATTCGCTTCGAGACCATCTTCGATTCGATGGCGACGCCTTTCTCCATGCCGAGCTTCTGCATGATGGAGCGCACGCGGTCGCCAGCGAAGATGCGCATCA
>CAKZOF010000264.1 GCA_937135995.1 uncultured Pyrinomonas sp. | reverse complement strand
TCAACACTACAACGGCTTCGTCCCGACGGTTACCAAGCGTCTCTCGCAGGGCCACGCCTTTCAAGCTTCGTACTGCGCGTCTAAGGCGGCTGCTTTCATCGATGGCGTCGATGATTTTGTGGATTCGGGCATCTTCTCACAAGGACGCACTCGGTGTCGCCTAGCCTTGCCGCCCATCGCTGAGCTACAATGGCCGACTATCTCGCTCGAACTTCGCGATGCCACGACGCGCGTTCTCTTGACGAATGTTTCCGATCATCTTCTTGTGCGCCGCAGCGGGCGGTTACTTTTTGACCTATCTTTACGACCGAAGCACCCCTCTTTCGGTTCGTTTGAGCGCTGGAGTGTGCACGGGGTTGACCTTGTTCGGGTTGATCTGCTTCGTTCTCGCTTCCCTTCTCGGCCTCGGCGCGGCAAGCATCGCGCTCGCCACCGCTGCTGTCGCGGCGCCAGCGTTGTTGCTCATCGGCGCACGGATGCGCACCGCTGTCGGCTCGGATTGGCGCACGGCCTTTCGCGGGGCCGTCCGCGCCGTTCATCATCCGTCCTGGCGACGCGTTGCTTTGCTACTTCTTTATTTCGCGGCGGTTATCGTCTTCTGGCACGTCTTCGATCGCGCGATGATCGTGCGCAACCGCGCGATCTACACCGGCGTCGAAAACAACCTCGGGGATCTTCCGCTTCACACGAGCATCATTCAAAGCTTCGCGACGGGCGACAACTTTCCGCCCGAACATCCTGAATTCGCTGGAGCACGGTTGACCTATCCGTTCCTCGCCGATTTCATCGCCGCCGTCTTTGTCGCCGCCGGAGCCAGCCTGCGCGATGCGATGTTCTGGGAGAACCTCGCGCTCGGCGCGGCGCTCGTCGTTCTGCTCCATTTTTGGGCGCAGCGCTGGACCGGCGATGCACTAGCTGCGGCCCTGACACCAGCGCTCGTGCTTCTCAACGGCGGCCTAGGTTGGACGTGGTTGATCGCCGAGGCACAACAGGCCAAGGGCGGATGGCGCGCGCTTTTGTGGAATCTGCCGCACGATTATACCATCACGCCCGATGGTCTCATTCGCTGGGGCAACGCTATCACCGCGCTGCTGGTCACGCAAAGAAGTTTCTTGCTCGGGTTGCCGCTGGTCATCATCGTCCTCACGCTCTGGTGGAACGCGCTCGACGAAGAAGGGCCGCCGCCATCGAACAAGCAGCGCGGCACAAAGAAGCGGCAAGAGCGCGAATCCGACCAAACCGCCGACGTCCGGCGCATGGCGGCTGCTGGCGCGATCGCCGGCCTGCTGCCACTCGCGCACGCTCACAGTTTTCTCGTCGTCGCGGGCGCGAGCACGGTGCTTGCGCTGCTCAGCCGCCGATGGCGACTCTGGTTCCCGTTCTTCATCGCGATGGCGGCGCTGGCGCTGCCGCAAATCCTCTGGATCACGCGCGGGAGCGCCATCGAGACCGAACGTTTCATCGGCTGGGCCTTCGGCTGGGATAGTCGCGGGCAGAACCTCATCTTTTTCTGGCTCAAAAACACCGGCGCGTTCATCCCGCTGCTCGTTGCAGCGCTCTTGTGGCGCGGGTCTCGTCCGTTGCTTGCGAAGAAGCTCCTCGTCTTCTATCTTCCGTTCGGTTTCTGTTTCATCATTCCGAACATGATCAAGCTCGCGCCGTGGATATGGGATAACATCAAGATACTCTTCTACTGGTACGTCGCCTCGGTGCCGATCGTCGCGTTGCTGCTGGCGCGGTTGTGGTGCGCGCGCTTTTGGTGGCGTCCGTTGGTCGTTGTGCTGTTCGTCTCCATGACGCTCGCTGGCGCGCTCGACGTGTGGCGCATCGTCTCGCGCGCGCCGGAATTCCTACTCTTCGACGCCGCTAAAACCGAATTCGCGCGTTTGATCGAAGAGACCGTGCCGCCCCGCTCCGTTATCTTGCACGCGCCGACGTACAATCATGCCGTGCGGCTGACGGGGCGCCTTTCGTTCATGGGGTTCGAGGGACATCTTTGGACTCACGGATTGAAGTACGAAGGGCGCGACGACGCGCTGCGGCGCATCTATAGCACGCCGCACGAAGGGCGCGCGCTGCTGCGCCGGGAACGCATCGACTACGTCGTCGCCGGTCCCGAAGAACGCGAGTTGATGCCGCACGGCGACTGGTTCGCCACTGAATACGAATTGGTTGGTGAAAGCGATGGCTATCGGCTCTACAAAGTCGCGCCGTGACGGACGCTTGGGCGACCGCGACGAAGCGCAACTCCCCGATCGCGATTGGCCCGGTGTCAGCGTGGCGGTGTTGATCATCGCGGCGGTTTTTCGCCTCGTCGCGCTCGAACTCAAGCCGATGCATCACGACGAGGGGGTGAATGCTGGCTACTTCCTCTTGAATCTGGTGCGCCGGGGTTCTTACGTCTATGATCCGACCAACTACCACGGCCCAACGCTCTACTACTTTGCGCTCCTTCCGGCCAAACTCTTTGGCTTGCACACTTGGACCGTCAGGTTGACGACCGCTCTATTCGGCATCGCCACCGTTTGGTTGCTCCTCTGTTTGCGGCGTCGCATCGGTGCCTACGGCGCGTTGGCGGCGGCGGCTTTGCTCGCCGTCTCACCGGGCGCGACGTTTCTGGCGCGCTACTTCATTCATGAAACGCTCTTCGTCTTCTTCGCCCTCGGCGCGCTGATCGCTTTCCTGCGTTACCTCGAGACAGCGAACGCCCAGGATCTTTATCTGGCCGCCGCTTCGCTGGCTCTCTTCTTTGCGACCAAAGAGACGGCCTTCATCACCGTTGGCACGATGTCGCTCGCGGCTCTGCTCGCCTTCGCATGGACGCGCCCGGATAAACGGCAGGCAGCGACGCGCGACGCGCGCACGCCGTTGGTCCAACGAGTAGGCGGAGCGTCCGTCTTGATCTCGCACGCGCTCGGCGCGCTCTTCATCTTTTTGAGCGTCAACATCATCTTCTACTCATCTTTCTTCACCAACCCAAAAGGCATCGGCGATGCCGTCGCAAGTTTGAGTTTCTGGACCAAAACCGGACGTACGGACCACATCAAGCCCTTCGCCACCTACCTCTGGTGGATGCTGGCGGAAGAGGCTCCGTTGCTGATCTTCGGCGCGGTCGGCGCAGCGCTTGCGCTGTGGCACCGGCGTAACAGTTTCGCCGTCTTCGCTTCATTTTGGGCGTGGGGAACATTCTTCGCCTATTCGCTCATCCCATACAAAACGCCGTGGCTCATGCTCAACTTCATCGTGCCGCTGGCGGTCGTCGCCGGTTACGCCATAAACGAACTCGCAAAGCAGTGCGCACGCAAACGATCGTGGGCCCTTCATGCGCTATTTGCGGCGACCATCGTTGCGAGCGCTTACCAAGCGGTGCAATTGAACTTCGTCCATTACGACGACGAAAACTATCCTTATGTTTATGTCCACACGCAACGTGACTTTCTGCGCTTGGTCGAACGGATAGAAGAACTCAGCGCGCGCGCCGGGACCGGCCTCAGCACAAGCGTCGCCGTGCTGTCGCCCGATTACTGGCCGTTGCCTTGGTATCTACGCGACTTTGCGCACGTCAGCTACTACGGCAAAGTCGTTCAAACAAGCGATCAACTCGTGATCGCTTCTGCAGAGGAGCGAGAAGCTCTAAGAGACCTGCTCGGCAATGCTTATGCATCGGTCGGCGTTTTTGCGCTGCGTCCGGGGGTAGAACTGGAACTATACGTGCGGCGCGGACGCGGCCTCGAAGCCGCAGATGGGGCCAGTTTACGCCGTCAGAACTGAAACCATGCGCGCGACGCGAACCGCCGTCGTCGTCGGCAGCGCACGGGGGGCGCGATGGGCGCGTACGGCATCGGCCTTGTTCCGGTCGCGGTTGAAGCCGCCGGTTTTTGCGCACTAGTTTCACGGAAACGCGCCGATCTGTGATTTGACAAACGGCGGACCGACTACATATAGTGTGCCTTTCGTCCGATATCCCTAGGGGCTGTGTGTGCCCGCGGAAGCTCGATCAAATCTCGATGTTCAAACTGCGACGTCTGGAAATCACTGGGTTCAAGTCATTCGCCGATCACACAGAGATCGTCTTCACCGATGACGGTATCACTGCGATCGTTGGGCCGAATGGATGTGGGAAGTCAAACATCGCAGAAGCGATCTCGTGGGTGCTCGGCGAGCAACGGGCTAAGAGCTTGCGCGGGACCGAGATGAAAGACGTCATCTTCCAAGGCACACGCACTCGGCCGCCGAGCGGCATGGCCGAAGTAGTGCTTCACCTCGTGCGCGACGAGAAAGGTCTCGAAGAGGCCGCCGCGGACGAGATCGAAGAGATCGATGCGACGCTCGAAGAGATAGACGAGCAGCAGCTCATCGAAGCCGCTCCAGGAACGGATCAACCCACCGGCCTCGAAGAGGCCGAAGCGCAATCGTCCGAACAGGACGAAGCGAAACGGTCGCGTGAGCGCCGTCCGCGGCGGTGGCGGCCGCGGCGTCTGGCGCTGGAATTCGCTCCGGGCGAAGCCGTCACCGTGACGCGCCGCCTGTATCGTTCGGGCGAGAGCGAATACTTGTTGAACGGGCGCGCGGTCCGGTTGCGTGACATCCAAGATCTGTTTTCGGGAACGGGGTTGGCCGGAGCACACTACGCCATCATCGAGCAAGGGCGCATCGGGCAGATCCTCTCCGCCAAGCCGATGGAGCGACGCGCGCTCATCGAAGAGGCTGCCGGAATCACGAAGTTTCGCGTTCGCCAGCGCGCCGCCGAGGCCCGACTCGAATCGGCGCGCGCCAATCTCGCGCGCGTCTCCGACATCATCGCGGAGATCGAAAGGCAGGTGAACAGCCTGCGCCGACAAGCGGCCAAAGCGCGCCGCTACGAGCAGTTGCGCGCCGAACTGCGCGAGCACCTGCGGCGACTCTATCGCGCGGAATTCGAAAGCGCGGACAGGTCGCTTCGCGAACTCGAAGCGAAACTCAATGCAGCCATCGAAGAAGAGCGGCGAATCGTCACGCGTGCAGAGCGCGTCGAAGAGGAAGCGCGTCGTGCGACCGCGCGCGCGCGCGAGTGCGAAGAAGAACTGACGGCGTTGCGCGCTTCGGTTGCCGAAGCCGAATTGCAGCGCGACCGAAGCACGCGCGAGCGCGCTTACCAAGAAGAGCAGATCGCCGCGCTCGAACGCCGCCGCGCCGAGATCGAGACGGAGATGGAACTGCTTGCCGCGCGATTGACCGAAGCTGAAGCCGAGTACGCTGCACTCGCCCGAGCCGAAAGCGAGGTGCGCGCGACGAGCGAACAAGTCGCCGCCGCACTGTCCGAGGCCGAAAGGTCGTGTGCCGCTGCGCTGAGCGAGGTCGAACGCGCCGAAGCGGACATCGAACAGGCGCGCAGCGAACTATTGCGCCACACGGCCGTTGCGGAGCGCCTGTTCGAGATCGGACGACAACTGGAAGCGGCCCTCGAACGGCTGGACCAGCAGGTCGAAGGGTTGGAGCGCGAACGCGCGCGCGCCGAACAAGCGCACGCGACAGCAAGCACGGAAGCCGAAAAGCTCGCCGGAGAGATCGCGACGGCCGCGGCCAAGCTCGCTGACCTGCGCGCCGAACGCGACCGCTTTGCCCAGCAACTCGCCGACGCCCGTCACGCTGCCGCGCGCGCGGCGGCGAGCGTGCGCGACGTGCGCGAGCGACGTGCGCGCGTCCGCCACCGACTCGATACGCTCATCGAACTCGACGCGCGGCGGGCGCTCTATTCCGAAGCCGTGCAACGGCTCTTCAGCAGCGAAGAGGCGCAGCGAAGCTTCCGTTTCATCGGGACGCTGGCCGATTTCCTGCGCGTCGAACCGCAGTGGGAGCGGGCTGTGGAAGCGGTTTTCGGTCCACATCTACAATCGGTGATCGTTCCGACGCCGGAAGATGCCGTGCGCGCTTCGCTCTGGCTTCGCGAAAACGGCGTAGGGCGCGCGACTTTTCTCGTCGTCGGTCTGCACGGCGCAAGTCGCAACAAAGAGCTGCACACAGCAAGGGCGACCGCCCTTGAAGAGGAGAACGCCGAACAACGTCTCGGCGAACTGCTCGAGACCACGGATGAGATCAAGCGTGCTCTTGAAAGAACGTTGCGCCGCGAGATGGAGACGCATCTTGCCGAGGATCTCGACCAAGCGCTGGCGCTTTCGCTCGCCACTGGGCTTCCCTACGTTACGCGCGACGGCGATTGGGTGGTCGGCGGCACGCTGATCATGGCGCTGGCGATCTCGGCGATGGCGTTCGCGCCCTCCTTCTGGTTCATTCTCGCCCTCGCCGTCCTGTCCGGCATCGGCAACAGCGTGTTCCATCCGGCCGACTACGCGATTCTCGCCGGCAGCATCGACAAGAGCCGCATGGGCCGTGCGTTCGCGATGCACACCTTCACCGGCAATCTCGGCTTCGGCCTG
>CAKZOF010000263.1 GCA_937135995.1 uncultured Pyrinomonas sp. | reverse complement strand
GACCAATCAACTGCGCATACACTGTGCGCACATAGGTCATCCGATTGTCGGCGATGATCGGTACGGTTTCGAAGATCGCGCCTCGCGCCTGTGCTTGCACGCTGCCGAACTGGGCTTTCACCATCCGCGCGGCGGGCGGTGGGTCGAGTTTCGAGCACCTCTTCCGCCGGACATCGTCGAGATCATGGAACGCTTCGTGCCAGAGTGAGCATGGGACTCGAGAAGTTGATCGAGGAGCGAATCAAAGAGGCGATCGAGCGCGGCGAGTTTGATGATCTAGCCGGTAAAGGCAAGCCGCTCGATCTCAGCGCCTACTTTCAGACGCCGGAGGATTTGCGGCTCGGCTACTCCATCCTTCGCAGCGCCGGTTTTCTGCCCGAAGAAGCACGCTTGCTCAAAGAGGTCGAGGAGTTGCGGGAACGTCTGACGCGGACCGAAGATCCGATCATGCGTGCCCGCCTCGAAAGGCAGATCGCCGATAAACAAGCGCAACACGCAATGCTTATGGAACGGCGCCGTCGGCGCGGTGGAAATTTCAAGTGAAACTGGAAAGGTGAAGAGGCATGGGACTCCGGGGATTGTTCACGGCGTTCGTCACGATGGTTTGTGTTTTCGCCTCGGCTCGCGGAGACGAGCTACAGAAGCGAATCGAAGATCTGATCCGCGTGAGCGGGGCGGAAAAGGTCGCCGTCGCGCTCATCGATCTCGAGACCGGCCGTCGGTTGTTGATCGATGCCGACGCCAGCTTTCACGCCGCGAGTACGATGAAGGTTCCTGTGATGATGGAAGTTTATCGTCAAGCGCGGCAAGGCAGATTGGCGCTCGACCAACAGTTGACCATCAAAAACGAGTTCCGCTCCATCGCCGATGGTAGTCCCTACAGCCTTTCGCCGGACGATGATTCTGAAAAGACTTTGTACGGGAGAATCGGAAAGCAAGCGACGGTGCGCGAATTGGTTCATCTGATGATCACGGAGAGCAGCAATCTGGCGACCAACATCTTGATCGAGCGCGTCACGCCCGCGCGCATCATGGAATTGGTCGAGAGCTTGGGCGCCGGCGGGATGCGCGTGTTGCGTGGTGTGGAAGACAGCAAGGCCTACCGTCAAGGTCTCAACAACACAACCACCGCTCGCGCCCTCATGTCGCTTCTGCAAGCGATCGCCGAAGGACGCGCTGTTGACCGAGAGGCTTCGGAACAGATGCGGCAGACGCTTCTCGCGCAGAAGTTCAACGAAGGGATCCCGGCTGGGTTGCCGCCGACGGTGCAGGTCGCGCATAAAACGGGTTCCATATCCGGCATTTACCACGACGCCGGCATCATCTATGTGCCCAACCGTCGGCCTTACGTCTTGGTGGTTTTGACGCGGGGCATCTCGGATGAGAAACGGGCGCATCGTTTGGTGGCCGACATATCGCGCGCCGCTTACCAAAGCCTCGTCCAGCGATGAACCAGGTGCAGTGTTCGGGATGCGTGCGGCGTCGAAACAGCGCGCGAAATCGAACCGTTCAGGCGAGACCGCGCCCGGGGCAAAAGCTCTTTCAGCCGTTGGCTTGCGCGCTTCAGGGCGAACTGAGTGCAGCTTCACGGAAAGTAGAATGTAAACCGCAACACGCCTTGCTATGCGCTTCAGGGCGAATCGAGTTCGGCCCAGACGGGCCAGTGGTCCGAGACGCGGCGCAGCCCGCGCGCCACGCCCCACCGCACGACATTCAAGCCGCGAACGAAGATCCAATCGGCGTGGAGTTTGATCGGGCCAGAGCGCCACGTCGGCGTCCCCGTCGGTTGCGGTGAACTGAAACCATGCTCGGCGAAAAGCGCGCGCGTGGCGCGGCACGAATCCTTCGACAGCGTGTTGAAGTCGCCGAGGATGATGGTCGAACCCGAGGTGGCGCGCTCCTCAACCTTGGCGAGCACGGCGCGATGTTGGACCAGCCGGTCGTCGGTCGAAGCGTGCGGGTCGATGTGCACGCAGAAGATGTGGACCGGAAGATCACGCCAGAGCACCTTGGTGGCGAGCGCCAGACGCGGCCGCCAAGCGCACTCGAACCACGGGAGTTCGATGCGTTCGAGATCAAGCAGCGGCAGGCGGCTGAGAAGCGCGATGCCCGACTCGCCATCATCATCGAGCTCGATCTGCTCTTCGAAGTCCAAGTACCACTGGCGCGGTGCGGGCGGAACTCCGCGCGGCTTGGTCATCGCTGCGTGCGCGTAGCGCATGCCGAGCGCCGCGGCCAGTTCGCGCGCGATGTGGTGATCTCCGGCGCGCCGCGTTCGCTTGTCGGCCTCCTGCAGTGCGATGATGTCGGCGCGCGGAAGAAGCTTGCCTTCGGTGAAAGCGCGTGCTGCGAGCGTCAGGTTGCGCGCGACCAGCGAAGGTCTTCGCCGAGCGTTTTTCACGCCAAAGCGACGAAGGATACCGCCGGAAATGAGTCTTTGCCCGACGCCATACCGGATGTTGAAGGTAGCGACGGTGAGCGTCGCCCGGCTGAACTCACCCTCTGCTGACGAGAAATCATCCTGCTCTATGCCGGGCGAATCGTTCGCTGTCTCGGTGGCGACGAAATCACGATCCTCATGCGCGCGCATCTTGCTTTATGTTGATTCTTCGGCGGACTCCTGATCCGCTCTACGATACTCGCCGGATTTACCTCCGCTCTTCAGTTCCAGTTGCACAGCGCCGATGCGCAGCGTTCGATCCAGCGATTTGCACATGTCATAGATGGTGAGCGCGGCGATGCTCACGGCGGTGAGCGCTTCCATCTCGACGCCCGTCTGCGCGCGCGCCGCCGCCTCCGCTTCGAGGCGAAATCCGTCGCGCTCGATCTCGATGCGCACATCGACGTGCGAAAGCGCGATTGGATGACACAGCGGGATCAAGTCGGCGGTGCGTTTAGCTGCCATGATGCCGGCCAGCCGCGCTACTTCCACGAGATTGCCTTTGGGCGTTGCGCCGTCGCCAATGGCCGCCATCGTCTGCGGCGAAGCGAAGACGCGCGCCGAAGCGATGGCGCGGCGCAGCGTCTCCTGCTTGGTGCTCACATCCACCATGTGCGCCCGCCCTTCGGCATCGAGGTGCGACAGATCCTTCATGATATGCCTCGCTCTCGCAATTTGTTAGTTGCTGAAGACGTCTTTAGCATCGAGGTACAGCAAATCTGCTCCTTCCGGCGGCATCATCGTCGCTGAATCGAGAGACCATCTCGCGCGATGACGGATCATTCGGCGACGTATCCCTCGGGAGCGCGCGACCCTATGCCGCAAGCTGACCGCAATAGAAACACAAGATCCTCCTCATGCTCATCGTCGATAAATTAATCGCAATCAAACCGCAAGCGCAATAGATGAGAACCGTGAGTCAAAGCCAAAGACTTTGTGACCGCTTCGTTAAAGTCCTCGCCTAACTTGCCCGTACTCAGCAGCGAAAATCCACGACAAGGGAGGAGGAAGGAGAAATGAAAATGTCAAAACGAATTTTGATCGGAGCTTTTCTCGTCTTCGCCGTTGCTGCGGTGACAGCGCGAGCGCAAGACATGGGTGGGCAGCAAAATACTGGAACGAGCGGACAGCAATCGGCTCAAGCGCAATCACCGCAATCCGCTGGTGACATCGTCGAGACGGCGACCAAAGCGGGCAAATTCACCATTCTGGTCAAAGCTTTGGAAGCTGCCGGATTGACGGAGACGCTCAGAGGGCAGGGGCCGTACACCGTTTTCGCGCCGACCGATGAAGCGTTCGCAAAGCTTCCGGCAGGAACTTTGGAGAGCCTCCTGA
>CAKZOF010000262.1 GCA_937135995.1 uncultured Pyrinomonas sp. | reverse complement strand
GTGATCGGCTGTGTCGCGCTTTACCGGATCGCGCGTCGCGCCGGGCGACGCGCGTTGGACCGTTTCCCTGCGGAAAAACGCGCGCGCGTCGAGCACATGCTGGCGCGCTACGATGTTTTGGCCGTGCTCGTCGCTTCGGTCTTGCCGCCGCCTTTCCCCTTCAAGCTCTTCATCGTTTCGGCTGGCGTCTTCCGGTTGAACCTCGTCCGCTTGGCGTTGGCGGTCGGCGCCGGACGCGCGTTTCGCTTTTCAGTCGAAGCCTTTTTGGCCGCGCGTTACGGTGAGCGCGCAAGCGCACTGGTCGCGCAGCACTACCCGATGATCGGTCTAGTTGTCGCCGTTGTCATCATCGCGCTCTTCGTCGCCAAAAAACACTTGTGGCGGGCGCGTCCGTCGCCGGGATGAGCGATCTCTCGCTGTCGTTTGCACAAGACCGAGTGCGCTCGCGCAAAGTTCGTTGTTCGGCCCCCTTTGGATCAAGCTTGCAAGGAGCTTCCCCGTCCGTGTCTGAATCAGCCGACCGACGAGAAGAGTTCGCTCGCGCGCCGTGCGCGCGCCAGCAGACGGAGAAAGATCTGTGCGGTGGCGAGCGCGTCGCCAGCGGCGCGGTGGTGTTGATCGAGGGGCACGTCAAAGTAGCGCGCGAGCGAGCTGAGGCGGTAGCTCGACAGGCCAGGCAAAACTCTTCTCGCCAGCCTAACGGTGCAGATGCTTTCGTTGGCCAGCCTGTAACCGGGAAAGAGGCGATCTATTTCGTTGTTCAAGAAACGTAGATCGAAGGCGGCGTTGTGCGCGACGAGCGGGGCGCAGCGGATGAACTCCAGCCAGTCGTGCAGGATATCGGCAAAGCGCGGGGCGCGCTCGACCATCGCGTCGGTGATGCCGGTTAGCGCCACGATGAAGGGCGGAATGGGCATCTCTGGATTCACCAGCCGGTGGAACTCGGCGGCGATGGCGCCGTCTTTGATTCGATAGGCCCCGATCTCCATGATGCGACAGTGGGGCGTGCGCGCGCCGGTGGTTTCGACGTCGACGACGACGAAATCGTCCCTTCCGAGCAGCGTGCCGACGGGAGCAGGCGCGACGAGTTCGACCTCGCCCTCGGACGTGAGGCGTAAACGCGGGTCGTCGGCGATCAGGTCTTTGACCAGCGCCGCGGCCGATTTTGCATCCAGAGAGCGAATCTGCAAGACTTGGTCGGCCACCACCAGAGCTGGAACGCGCCCGCCGAAGCGCCGCGCAAGTTCCACCGTCTCTTGTGCGAGTTCCGAGGTCGGCACGAGGTTGGGATAAGGTGGCATGGCGGGCGCATTGTAACACGAACCGAAATCCACGTGACAACCGCTCCTTTGGACCAGCGCCAAAGCAAGGTGGCACGAAGCGGACGGCGCGATTTCTGCGGGGCGGCCGAGTGTGCACGGCGTCCAACGACGAACGAGCGCCGCGAGCGCAAACGAGACGCCGGAGCGCGTGACGAAGCGAGGTCGGAGATGCGCGAAGAAGAAGTGGTCCAGCGATTCCGCCGCACGGGCGCGTGGCTCGAAGGGCATTTTCTGCTCTCCAGCGGATTGCATAGCACGAACTACCTGCAGTGCGCGCTGCTGCTGCAGCATCCGCGCGAAGCAGAGGCTTTCGGCCAAGCCATTGCGCGCGCCTATCTCGCGGAGCGAATCGAAACAGTAGCGGCGCCCGCGCTCGGCGGTCTCATCATCGGTTACGAAGTGGCGCGCGCGCTCGGCGCGCGCTTCATCTGGACCGAACGCGAAGAGGGGCGAATGTGTTTGCGGCGAGGGTTCACGGTGCGTCCCGGCGAAAGCATCTTGGTCGTCGAAGATGTGGTGACCACGGGCGGCTCGACGCGCGAGACGATCGAGGTGCTGCGGCGGGCGGGCGGGCGTGTGGTCGCTGCCGCCGCCATCGTGGATCGCTCGGGTGGGCGCGCCGATGTGGGCGTGCCGCGGCACGCTTTGGCGGCGTTCGACGTGCCCGCGTATGCGCCGGATGATTGCCCGGCCTGCGCGCGAGGTGAACCGTTGATCAAACCGGGTAGCCGGGTGATCAAGGGACGTGAGCCGTCATGAACAGTTGCGTGGCGCGCGCGCGACACTTGCCTAGGATGCAGCTGCTCTTTAGATCGAGTCGCTATGAACTACCGCGTGACGCTGCAGTACGACGGAACGGACTTTCACGGCTGGCAGATACAGGAAGGCAGGCGCACGGTTCAGGGCGAGTTGACGCGCGTCCTTACGCTGCTCGAAGGTGAACCGGTGGTGGTACACGGCGCCGGGCGTACCGATGCTGGCGTGCACGCCGAAGCGCAGGTTGCCAGTTTCCGCTTGACGAAGCGCGTGATTACACCTGTTAAGTTGCGCGGCGCGCTCAACGGCAACCTCGCCTGGGACGTACGTGCCATCGCCGTCGAAGAAGCGCCGGAAGACTTCCATGCACGTTTTTCGGCGCGCGGCAAAACTTACGTCTATCGCGTCTTCAACGAACCGTTCATCTCGCCTTTCTGGCGGCGGTACGCGCTTCACGAAGCGCGTTCGATAGACCTCGAACGCCTGCGCCGCGCGAGCCGCGCTCTGCTCGGCGAGCACGATTGGACGGCCTTTTCTGCCGCAGAGAGCGATGCGCGGTCGCGCGTGCGCGCCGTCACCGCCGTGAACGTCGCCGCACGGTGGTGCGTGCGCGGGCACGGGCGATTGATCGAGATCGAAATCACAGCGGAAGGCTTTCTGCGCTACATGGCACGCTCGATTGTTGGAACACTGCTCGAGATAGCGCGCGGAGAACGCGAAGTCGAATCAATTGCGCTCGCGCTGCGGACTGGCGACCGTCGGTTGGCTGGTGCCACCGCTCCGGCGCACGGGCTGACGCTCGTCCGCGTCCACTACTGAAGGGTTCGCCGCCAGTCGCTTCGCGTTGGCGAGACAGGATAAAGCGGACCGAGCTTGAACGCTGACGACGCTGCAAGACGGCAAAGTGCGGGAAGATTCGATCGGGCGGCGACGGGCTGAAATCCCCTTCGCGTTTCAAAGCGAGGTTCGTTCGTGCAAGCATGAGAAGCTGGACACAAACTCAGCACGGCGTGCCAGTTGCGCCATCGCCGGGCGTGCCGTTAAGATGCGAAGGTGCCTTCGGTATGCGCAAGCGCACGTGCTGAACGGTTTCGACGGTGAATTGGGCTGTCGATGCGGGAAAACTTCGATCAGGTAGTGGAGCCAGGGTCGCGCGATGCACAACTGCTGAACGCCATCGCGTGGGACCGGTTGCCGCGTCACGTTGCCATCATCATGGATGGCAACGGACGGTGGGCGGCGCAGCGCGGGCTGCCGCGCATCGCCGGGCACCGCGCCGGCGTGGAAGCGGTGCGCGCAGCGGTCGATACGTGTGCGCGTTTGGGCGTCGAGGCGCTGACGCTCTACGCTTTTTCGACCGAGAACTGGAAGCGACCGCGCGCGGAAGTCGATGCGCTGATGCGCATGCTCAAGCGCTATTTGCGTTTGGAATTGGACGAGATTCACCGGCAACGCATTCGCTTTCAAGCCATCGGGCGCGTCAATGAACTCGAATCGAGCGTGCGTCGTGAACTCGACCACGCCGTGGAGCGGACGGCGGCCAACGACGGAATGGTGTTGAGCGTCGCGCTCAACTACGGCGGACGCGCCGAGATCGTCGACGCTTGCCGTGCCGCCGTCGCCCGATTGTTGAAAGAGGGACGCGATCCGGCAGCGCTCACCGAGGCTGACATCGAACAAGGGCTTTACACGCGCGGCCT
>CAKZOF010000261.1 GCA_937135995.1 uncultured Pyrinomonas sp. | reverse complement strand
GGAAAGACAAGGGTGCCCTTGACCTCCTCGACCACGGAGGTCATGATCTCCTCCAGGAAGTCCATCAGCGCCAGGTAGTCCACGTAAGCCCAGTAGAACTCGAGCATGGTGAACTCGGGGTTATGACGCACCGACAACCCTTCGTTGCGAAAGTTGCGATTGAGTTCGTACACGCGCTCGAAACCGCCGACGACGAGGCGCTTCAAGTAGAGTTCGGGCGCGATGCGCGCGTAGAGCGGGATACCAAGCGCATTGTGCCACGTCTTGAAGGGGCGCGCAGCGGCGCCGGTCGCCAGCGGCGAGAGCATCGGCGTTTCGACTTCGATGAAGCCGTGCTCATCGAGAAAGCGCCGGATCTCGCGGATGATCTGCGCGCGGCGCTCGAAGACTTCGCGCGATGAAAGCTCGCTCGCGTCGCGCTCGACCTTGATGCTGCTGGCGATCAAGTCCAGATAGCGCTGGCGCTGGCGCACTTCCGGGTCGGCGATGCCGTGCAGTTTGTCGGGCATCGGAAGCAACGCCTTGGCCAAAAAGTAGAGCTTCTGCACATGCACCGAAAGCTCGCCCGTTTTGGTCACGAACAGGTGGCCGCTGACGCCGATGAAGTCGCCTTGATCGAGCAGTTCGAAAAGCTCCCAGCCATCCGTTTCGCGCCCGTCGCTCGTCACGGCTTTGACCTCGCCTTTGCGCACGTAGATTTGCAGCCGCGAAACGCCGTCCGACAGGTGAACGAAAGCGGCCTTGCCCATCACGCGCGGCGGAGTGGCAATGCGTCCGGCGATGCGCACTTCGTGGCGGCCCAATTCCTGATTGGCCCGTTCGATCTCTTCAGGAACGGGACGCGCGCCGTCGCGCGCCGGCGGAACGAGCGGCGCGAAACGGCGGACGATGGCCGTGATCGTGTCCTCTTCGTCGGGACGGACGATGCGGCTGCGCTCGAAGCGATTCGGATATGGGTCTCCAATGAGCGCGGCGATCCTCGCTAGATGCTCGCGGCGCACGCGCGTCTGATCGTTCTCTTCGATGAACGGCATGTTCACGGCGTTCGGGTCGTGCATGGTCAGCGTAATCTTCGGTTGAGTCAAAGAAGCGATTATAAGAGCCACACGCGCCGAGAGCAAAGCGGCTTTGCGGCGCGCGGCGCAGTTTGGTCGCTTCCAGCGGTTGCGTGTTAAAGTTCTCCTGCGATCAGTCATGGACGAAAAGATCATTTCGCTCGACGAAGCGCGGCGCGTGCGCGCTCGTTTACGCGCCGAGGGGCGCCAGTTAGTCTTCACCAACGGCTGCTTTGATCTGTTGCACGTCGGACATGTGCGCTATCTGCAGCAAGCTCGCGCGCTCGGCGATGCGCTGCTTGTGGCGATCAACAGCGACCGCGCGGTGCGGGCGCTCAAGGGGCCGGAACGCCCTTTGATGAGGGAAGAAGAACGGGCTGAGATGCTTGCCGCGCTCAGCGCGGTGGATTTCGTGACGATCTTCGATGATGTAAGCCCGCGGCAGTTGATCGCCGAACTGCTACCGGATGTGCTGGTTAAAGGCGGCGACTACAAGCTCGACGAGATTCACGGGCGCGAAGAAGTGGAAGCGGCTGGTGGGCGTGTCTTCGCGCTCCCGTTCGTTTCCGGTTATTCGACTTCGGCGCTCATCGAGCGCCTTCGTCGGTTGCGCGATTGATGGCGAAGAGAAAAGGGCAGATAGAGAAGAGCGACGACGGGCGCTACGTCTTGATCGACGGGCGCCGGTGGCGCGCCACCGATCCGCGACTTTCGGAAGAAGAAAAAAGACATCTGGTCGCTGAACTGATGCGCGCGCGACGCGACGTGTGGCGCGCCATGCGCGTCGGCGACCGCGAAGCCGAACGCGAAGCTCGCGCTCGCGTGCACCGGGCCAAAGTGGCGCTCGGCGAGCGCGGCCCCAAGTGGTGGGAAGAATAGGAGGCGCCGCGATGAAGGCGCCTGCTGGCGGAGAGTTGATCGCCGGTCGGCGCGTGCCCGACAGCACCGTGTTGACTGACCGGCCACCGACCGGCCGTCGCGCGGCATCCAAAATTTATTTCGGGTGCTACCCCGTGAGGGCGCCGCTCGCATAATGCGGGTTGCGCCGTATCTAGACCGATTTCGAGTGCCGCCCTGCCTCGATTGCGAGGGCAGGGCTTGTTGTGCGTCGCGGGCGATTCGGCGATGAAGTTCGAGTCGTTCGAAGAGAGCTGCTTGACGGGCTGGACTCTTCTCCGCAGCGGTGGTTTCGGATCGTCGGAAAGGCTTATGAAGATCGAAGCGCAAGCGTCGTCTATTCCTCGCAGCGCGATCGAGCGCGTGATTGCTGGTCGCGAGTTTCAAGCTGTGGTCGAGGCTGTTCGGCGCGGCGAGCGCGTCATCTCCATCAGCTGCCTCGTCGCGCCGCCAGCGCGCGCCTTGGCGGTGGTCGCGCTGGAGCGGATGACCGGAAAGAGAGTCGCCTTGGTGGTCGAGGCGAACCGCGAACTGGAGGCGTGGGAGCGAGACGTTCGTTTCTGGATTGAAGTCCTGACGGGCGAACCGGCGGACGCCTCCGCCGGACGGGCGCTTGCAACGCTGCCCGCTTCGGAAAGCGACCCGTACGCTGGCGCATCGCCGCACGTCGAAACGCTCGAAGAGCGCGCGCTGGCGCTGTGGAAACTCGCGCACGGCGCGGCGCGCATCGTGCTGCTAACGGCGCGGGCGCTTGCGCGCCGCACGGTCGGGCCTGCGGAGATCATCTCTTCGGGAACTGTTCTTCGCCTCGACGCCGAGCAGGAACTCTCTTCGCTGGTCCAGCGACTGCTCGCCGCCGGGTACGTGCGCGAGGATCCGGTCGGCGCCGTCGGCGAATTCTCCGTGCGCGGCGGCCTGCTCGACGTTTGGCCGCCGGGAGGCGACGCGCCCGTGCGTATTGAATTCTTCGGCGATGCGGTGGATTCGATTCGCGAGTTCGATCCCGAAACGCAGCTTTCGACGCGAAAACTGACAAGCGTCGAGCTGCCGCCGATGCGCGAATATGCCGTTGCGAGCGACGATTTCCGGCGCTGGGCGGGAGCCGCGCGCGCGCGTTGGCCCGAAGAACGTTTCGCGCGCGCCCTGCGCGATCGCACGAGCTTGGCGGACGAGGGCGAAAGTTTTCCGGGATGGGAATGGCTGATGCCGCTTGTCAAAAAGACCAACGCTTCGCTCTTCGATTACCTGCGCGAGTTCGTGCTGATCGTCGACGAGCCGAGCGCCATCGAGCGTCGTTTGATGGAGTTGGAGGCGACGCTCCGCACAAGATATGCCGAAACGGATCAGGCCGATGAGCTGGGGCTGGCGCCGGAAGAGTTGTACTTGACGGCAGACGAGTTGCGCGCCGAGTTGGAGAAGATGTCGCGCGTGGAGTTTCGCGCGCTGGGGCGCGAGGCGGCGCGCGTCGATGAGCGCTTTTCGCTGCTCGATGCGGAAGCGTTTGGGCTAGCGTCCCACCGCGCTGAGCAGCGCGTTCCGTTCTATCTCTTCCCGGCGGTGGAACGAGCGGTGGAGATCGAGTGGTCGGCGCGAGCGGCGAAGTCCTATCACGGCAACATTCAGATGCTCGCCGCCGATTTGCAGCGGCGCGCACAGACGACGTGGTTGGTTATGCCGAGTCGCGGCGTCGCCGAACGTGTCGCCAAGATGCTCGCCGAGTACGAGATTGACGCGCAATTGCTCGCGCTCGCGGAAGCGGGACGTCGAGAAGCGACCACGACAGTGACGGTCGGAAAGATCTCCTCCGGCTTCGAGTTGCCC
>CAKZOF010000260.1 GCA_937135995.1 uncultured Pyrinomonas sp. | reverse complement strand
CAAAGCGCCGAAGCGGAAAATCGCGGCCATGATCGACGCCATCTTCGTCGAAGCGGAAGCCAACCGGCGCTTCTACCTCACCTATCTCGATTTGATCGGCCTAGCAGCGCGCAACGAGAAGTTCGCCCACCTGACCGCCGACGTGCGCGCCATCGAAGAAGGGCTCTACGCCGAGATCATCAAACAAGGGACTGAACAGCGCGCTTTTCACGTGCGCAACATCGCCGAGGCGGCAACCGTCGTGCGCGCCACGATCGATGGGCTGTTCATCGCTTGGTTGCAGGAGGCTGACTGGCAGGCGAGCCACCGGCGCTACAGGCGGCTCTGCAAGGAAGCAGTGCTCGCGTATCTGGATGCCTCGAACCGGGCCGAAAACGAGTGAACCCGCTCGGTGCCCCTTTACGCATTTGAGCGGCCCGATCCCCTTCTTTCGCCCGCTCGCCTTGGACCTCGTATCAACCGACACCCGGTCCGCTCAACGCTCGCTCACCATTGACCCAGAGACTGCGCGGTAGTATTTTATGGCGCGGCTGCCTTGGTGAAAACAAGGTGCAAATCCAAACAGTTACCAACAAACGTAAATTCCTACGAACCGGCAATAATTGCTGAGCAAACCGCTTTTTCGGAGGGCTACAAAAATGAGGAAGCTCGTCTGTCTGACGTCGCTACTTTTTCTCTTCGCTGTCGGCACCTACGCGCAAATGGCGCAAACCGCTCAAACTGCAAAGAAGTCGCTCTACGAACGGCTCGGAGGCGAAGCGGCCATCTCAGCTGTGGTGGACGATTTCGCTCAAAGAGTGTTGGCCGACCCGCGCATCAATCAGAAGTTCGCCAAGAGCAATGCGCCGCGCCTGCTCTACTTCCTTAAGCAGCAGATCTGCGCGGCCACCGGCGGCCCTTGCAAGTACCAAGGTCGCGACATGAAGACGGCCCACAAGAACATGGGCATCACCAATGGTGAGTTCAACGCATTGGTGGAAGATCTGGTGGCCACGCTCAACAAATTCAATGTCCCCAAACCGGAACAGGACGAACTGCTGGCGATCCTAGCCCCGATGAGATCGCAGATGGTCGAGGTCCAAAGCGATGCGACGGGAACCCCGCTTCCGGCTAACTTCAAACCGGCCCCGCCGCTGCCTGAAAAGAAGATCAAGGAAGGACCGTTTCCCAAGAAGAAAGGCTCGATGAAGAGCGCGAAACGCAGGTAGTTTCTCGGATTGGTGACTAACACGCCGGGCGAGCGCACGACGGGCTGTGCCTGTTTGTGTGTCCGTCGCGCGCTCGCTTTGGACAAACCCAGATGAGGAGTCCACATGAACTTCAAACTCTCGCTCGCATCATTGATGCTGATGGTCAGCATGACGGCCGCCGCCATGCCGGATGAGGTAGCGCGCTGCCTGGAAGCCGGCATGGATGCGCATGTGGCAAAGCCCATGGATTTGACCGCGTTGCTTGCAGCGGTTTCCGATATTCTGGAAAACCGGC
>CAKZOF010000259.1 GCA_937135995.1 uncultured Pyrinomonas sp. | reverse complement strand
GACGAAGCAGCGTGAGCGTCGCGCGGCAGAAGAAGGCGAAGCGTTCGTGATCGTCGGCGTAGCCGTAAACGCCCGGACGCGCAAAATAGGCCGGCGCATCGAGGAGAAAGGACGGGACGCCGGCAGCCTCGCTGTACCAGACGCGAACATGATGGCTCGCGCCGCGCCACGGGACTTCGAGCGGCTCGAAGATGAGCTTTTCGAGCAGGCGGCGATCTGTGCTCTCGTAGAGCGGCGTGAACAGAGCGATGTCCACCGCTCCCGTACGCCGCAGCGCTTTGGGCAGCGCTCCGGCGACGTCGCCGAGTCCGCCCGTTTTCGAATACGGAATGGCTTCCGGTGACAGAAACGCAACGCGCAAGACGAGCCTCCTCGAAGGCACACGCCGAACGAATCGCCACGCAGCGAGGGCACCGAGAACCGGGATGCCCTCGCTGCGCGCGGGACACACTCTCGTTCAGCGGACTGTTAGCTTTGCATGGACGCGAGGAACTCGGCGTTGTTCTTGGTCTTGCTCATCCGCTCCAAGATGAGTTCCATCTGTTCGACGGGCGAGAGCTGACTGAGGACACGCCGCAAGGCCCAGATCCGGTTCAGGTCTTCTTTGCTCATCAAGAGTTCTTCTTTGCGCGTGCCCGAACGTTGCGGATCGATGGCCGGGAAGATGCGTTTATCCGACAGTCGCCGGTCAAGATGGATTTCGCAGTTACCGGTTCCCTTGAACTCTTCGAAGATGACGTCGTCCATGCGCGATCCCGTATCGATCAACGCCGTCGCGATGATCGTCAGGCTGCCGCCTTCCTCGATGTTGCGCGCCGCACCGAAGAAGCGCTTCGGCCGTTGCAGGGCGTTGGCATCGATGCCGCCCGACAGGATCTTGCCCGAAGGCGGAACCACCGCGTTGTGGGCACGCGCAAGTCGCGTCAGCGAATCGAGCAAGATGACGACGTCGCGCTTGTGCTCGACCAAGCGCTTGGCCTTCTCAATCACCATATCGGCCACCTGCACGTGGCGCGTCGGCGGTTCGTCGAAAGTCGAGGAGATGACTTCGCCGTTCACCGAGCGTTGCATGTCGGTCACCTCTTCGGGACGTTCGTCGATCAACAGGACGATGAGCGTCACTTCCGGGTGATTCTGTGTGATCGAGTTGGCGATCGTCTGCAGCAGCATCGTTTTACCCGTGCGCGGCGGCGCGACGATCAACGCGCGTTGCCCTTTGCCGAGCGGCGTCAGCAAGTCGATGACGCGCGCGCTCAAGTTGTCCGGCGTCGTCTCCATTCGCAACCGCTCGTTCGGATAGAGCGGCGTCAGATTGTCGAAGAAGACCTTTTCGCGTGCGGCATCAGGCGCTTCGAAGTTGATCGCCTCGACTTTGATGAGCGCAAAGTAGCGTTCGCCTTCTTTTGGCGGGCGAATCTGCCCCGAGATCGTGTCGCCTGTGCGCAGATCGAACTTGCGTATCTGCGACGGACTCACATAGATGTCATCGGGACCGGGCAGGTAGTTGTATTCGGGCGCGCGCAGGAAACCGAAGCCGTCGGGAAGGGTTTCGAGCACGCCTTCCGAGAAGATCAGGCCGCTCTTTTCGGTCTGCGCTGCAAGAATCTTGAAGACCAGTTCCTGCTTGCGCATCCCGGTCGCGCCGGGAACGCCCAGTTCCTTGGCGATCTGCGTCAACTTGGAGATAGACATCTCCTTGAGCGTCGCCAAGTTGAAGGTCTCGCCGGTGAGCGACGACGCGGTGCTCTCCTCGGCTTCTTCTTCGACCGTCTCTTCGACGTCGAGCTCAGGCGGTGCCTCTTCGGTCACGATGGCACCGTTGCCATTGTCGTTGGGTGGTGTTGCGTTGCTGGTTGTACTCCGTTTTCGTGGCATAAGTTTCGCATCTCAACAGCGCGCAAAGCCGCTAGCTTGCGACTAGCAGCCCGGCGCAGTTTTTTTGGAAAGGATTCGGAAACACTGTCAAAGTGCTTGAAATTTTCGGGGAAACTTGCGCGTGTACCAGCGCGCCAAAGGTAAGAACCAAGGCGGTTCGGCCAGCGCCGAACGTCCTACGTTTTCAACTCGTCTGTGCCCGACACGCTCTTTTCTGAAGGGCGTGCGCGCCCAGCGCGAGCAAGTTTCGTGGTGATTGCCACCGTCTTAGATGCGCGAGGCGTCGTTTGCGTCGCCTGCATCAACCCCCGGAGCGGATCAGCTTGCCCGTCGGTGATCTCGGAGCGCCGCGTCGATCGCCCGCCAAACTTCATCGCGTCCTCGCCCGGTCACGGCTGAAAAGGGGATGATCTCGTCGAGATTCAGCGCGCGCCGGATGCGTTCGATGTTTCGTCGCATCTCGTTTGGCGAAAGCTTATCGGATTTCGTAGCGACCGTGATCTGCGGTCTCGCGTGGTACAGCAACCACTCGTGAAGCTGCAGATCCAACTCTGTGGGGTCGTGGCGCGAATCTACAAGGTGAATTGATAACACAAGCTCCTCGCGTTTGGCAAGGTAGCGCGTGACCATCTCGCCCCACGTGCGGCGCACTCCGGCCGGCACACGCGCGTAACCGTAGCCGGGGAGATCGACGAAGCGGAAGCGCCCGTTGATGAGAAAGAAGTTGAGCGTTTGCGTGCGTCCCGGCGTCGAAGAAGTGCGCGCCAGACGCCGCCCAAGCAGGGAATTGATCAAGCTCGATTTGCCCACATTCGAGCGCCCGAGAAAGGCTATCTCCGGAAGCGGCGGCGCAGGCCAATCGCTCTCGGTCGCTGCGCTGCGAATGAACTCCGCGCTCGTGATCTTCATCGCCATCCAAGTGCTAGAGTCGGAAAATATAGCTTCGCGCGCCGCGCGTCGACAAGCGGACGGCTCACGAACGTCCCGCCCACAGGCCAACTGGCACACCGTCGATCGAATCGAAGGCAACGACACCTTGTTCGCTAGCGCGGAGGTTCGTGAACTCTTCAACTCAAATCTTTAGCGCCAAGCGTTACCACGCGATGCCGTAATCCTCGCCGTGATTGCTCGACCCGCCCCACATCGTCCCGTGTTTGCGGTCGAACAGGATGGCGTTGATCGGACCGGAAGTGCGCGCGGCGAAGGTCATCTCGTAGCCCATTCTGCGCAATTCGCTTCGCACCCAAGACGGGATAGCTTCGTTGAGCAAGATCCTACCGGGGCGCGATTCATGATTGCCGAAGGAGCTGCGCATCTGAAAGCTGTTGAAGTTGGCCGCTTCAGTCGCCTCTTGAACGGTCATGCCGAACTCGACGATGTCGAGAAAAAACTGCAAAAGGTTCTGATCTTGACTGTCACCGCCTTGTACGGCGAAGGCCAGGTACGGCTCGCCGTCGCGCAACGCCAGGCTCGGCGTCAAGGTCGCGCGCGGGCGCTTGCCGGGAGCGACGACGTTGAACGGGTTTTCGGCTTCGTCGAGCACGAAACTCTGCATACGCTGACTGAGCCCGATCCCCGTGCGCCCGGCGATCACGGCTGGAATCCAACCGCCGCTCGGCGTCACCGAGACGACCCACCCTTCTTCGTCAGCCGCGATGACCGAAGTCGTCCCGGCGTAGAAGTCCTTTTCGAACTCTTCGTTTGAGCGAGCGCTCTCTTGCGAGTCGCTCTTTGCTGCGCCCTTCTGCTGTTCGCCCCACTTCTCTAAGAGTTTGAAATACGGATTGCGCTCGCCTTGAAACGGGTACGGATCGCCCGGTTTGATGTTCGGGTCGTTGCGCTCCATGTTGATGAGCTTGGCTCGCTCGCGCGCGTACTCTTTCGAGAGCAGACCGCGAACGGGTTCGGCTGGCGGAAAGTACGGATCGCCGTAGTAGAAATCCCGGTCGGCAAAGGCCAGATTCATCGCTTGGTAAAGCGTGTGGATGTAACGCGCGCTGTTGTAACACGGCGTAACGATAGAGACCAGGGGGACCTCGTCGCTCATCCGCCTTGCTCCTGTAGTCCTCCGCAACCGCTGACCTTGCCCGTCTCGCGCTCCACAAGGGCCAACACATTTTCGCTCTCTCCGGGTATTACCCGCAGGGGAACCGGCCTGCCGTCCCGAGGATCGAACTTGAAAAGGCGGTATCCGTATGACCGGATGCGCCCCAACAATCTCTCCGCGCAGCTGCCTTGAGCGCGGAGCGCCTGGTCATACACCTCCACCAGCATTGCCGGTCGGTCGCGTTCTATCGCTTCTTCCGCTCCCTCGACAACCGCCTCCTCCGCTCCTTCGACATCT
>CAKZOF010000258.1 GCA_937135995.1 uncultured Pyrinomonas sp. | reverse complement strand
TCGGCGAGCTGGCCTTCTGGTGGTCCGGGCTCGGTCATCTCGTCCACTGGCAGCCGACGCCGTTTCAAATCGAGGTCGACGGCAGCGTCTCGTCGGCGACTTTCGCTGCCATCGGACGGGCACCGCGCTACGGCGGCGACCTTGCGATCACGCCCGGCGCGCGATTGGACCAGCCGGAGTTTGAAGTCTGTCTAGTATCATCTACGAGCCGGTGGCGGTATCTGCGTTTGTTGTCCAATGCGATGCGACATCGCTTACCGCAACGGGCCGCCGAGCTTCGCCTTGTGCGCGCCAGCAAGATACGCGCTCGCGGCGAGGCTTCAGTTCAAGTCGATGGCGAATTGATCGGGCGGTTGCCGATGAGCTTCGAGGTAGTCGCCTCGCCCATTGAAATCATCGTCCCGGCAGCGAATGCAACTCCTGCCTTCCGGTGACAGACACGCCCGGCGGGAGAGGGAGACGGCGCCGGCAGTTGTTGGCAGAAGCTGACCGCTGATCATCCCGGAGCTTTCCAAAGGCGACCGGGACGAGCAACCTTTCGCGTGTGCAGGGTGGATCCTAGAATGAAGACCGCAAGGCTCTACTACGATGACTCGCATTTGATGGAGTTCGAAGCGCGCGTCGTTGATGTGCGCGAAACGGCCGACCACCGAAGAGCGGTCGTGTTGGATCGCACGGCTTTCTATCCAACCGGTGGCGGGCAACCATCCGACACCGGCACGCTCGACGGCGCGCGCATCGTCGAGTGCATCGACGAAGGAGATGTGATTCTTCACGTCATTCAAGAAGGCGATCTATTGCCGGGCCAGCAGATCATCGGGCGGGTGGATCGAGCGCGCCGCTTGGAACACATGCAACAGCACACGGCGCAGCACATTCTATCGCAAGCTCTGTGGCGCTTGTTCGGCGCTGAAACGCGCGGATTTCGCATCATGGACCGCTGCTCCGAAATCGACGTCGCGCTCGATCAGCCAACGGATGAGCGCATCGCCCAAGCGGTGGGGCTGGCCAACGAGATCGTTTGGCAAGATCGCCCGATCAAGATCGATTACGTTTCGGCTGAAGAAGCGTCGCGTCTGGCGTTGCGGCGAGAGCCGACGCGCAGCGGCACGTTGCGCATCGTCGAGATCGAGGAGTTCGACGTGACGCCGTGTGGCGGCACGCACGCGCGGCGGACCGGCGAGATCGGCATCATCTTTGTTCGTTCGTGGGAGCGCGCCAAGCGCATGACGCGCTTGAGATTCGTCGCCGGTGTGCGCGCTTTGCGCGATTACGAGGCTTTGAACCGCGCAGCGGAGCGCGTCGCTTCCATGTTGAGCAGCGAACGCGAAATGATTGCCCACCGGCTCGAACGTTGGATCGAAGAGCATCAGGCGCTGGCCAAGCGCGTTCGAGAGTTGGAGGAGCAGCGGGCCGCATCGGAAGCGGCGGTGCTTTGCGAACGCGCGAGCGCGCGTGCGGACGGAACCAAGGTCGTCGCCCACCTGTTTCGCAACGAGGATATAGAAGCGCTCAAGCGTCTGGCGCGGGCGGTTGCCTCTCGCCCACGGACGATCGCCTTGCTGGCCGTGCACGACGGAGAGTCGATGCACGTGGCCTTCGCACGCTCGGCCGATCTCAATGACGACATGAGCGCGCTCGTGCGCCGCGCTTGCGCGCAGATCGGTGGGCGCGGCGGCGGACGCGCCGAGTTCGCGCAAGGCGGCGGGCTGTGCACAGAAGAGAAAGCGCGAGATTTGCTCGATTCCCTCGCGCGAGAACTCGTCGCGAAGTGATCGAGCCTCCATGGCGCGCGAAGTCATTGATGTTTTGTCTCGCGGCGGATCGCTGCAGGGCTGAAGGTTGGATATGATCGGCAGTTCGCTTCGGAGAGGAATTACCGCAGATCGACTCGGGAAGGAGATTCCGGCGGCGCAACGCTGCTCGTGCGAGAAGCCTGTGCCCATTGACCCTCGCGCGCAACTCTTCTTATCATCGCTCTTGTGCAGAAGGTGGTCTCAGCTGAACAGATGCGTTCCATCGACGTCGCGACCACGGAGCGCTATGCCACGCCGTCGTTGCTGTTGATGGAAGCAGCGGCTGCGCACGTCGCGCAGCAAGCGCTTCGCTTGCTTGCTTGCGGCACGTCTTTGATTGACCTCGAGCACAAAAAGGTCATCATCATCTGTGGGCGCGGCAA
>CAKZOF010000257.1 GCA_937135995.1 uncultured Pyrinomonas sp. | reverse complement strand
CGATGGACATGCGTTGAATAAAAATAATAGCAGCTCCAGTGCGCAGGATGCTCGACAGGCGAGATCGAATCTCGACGAAAGCCCCTTCAAATTAGAGAAAGGCGACAATGAGTTCGGCGTGTGGGGCGGTGGGTCTTGGACTTCTCCGACCGTGATCGGCAAGGTTGAAGAGCGAAAATTTCTCACCTTCGGCTTGCGTTGTGGACGCATCTTTACCGCCAGCTGACGTGTGACATACTTAGCCTAGGGTTGAGACCAGAGCCTGCGCTGAAGCTTAGTGAAGCGCTCGACGATGATATCCTGAACAGGATGGCGTCCGTCTTCGACGATTCGATGCCCGCCAACCACTACGTCGCGCACAGCGCTGCGCCCGCCGGCGAAGATGATGTGCGGCAAAAGCGATTGCGCGTCGGCCCCGGCAAGCGCGACGTCCTGAAGATCGACGGTGAAGAAATCCGCCGCGCTTCCCGGCGCAAGCGTTCCCGCATTCACTCCCAAACACTGCGCCCCGTTGACGGTCGCCATCGCAAACAGACGTGCAGCTAAACCGCCAAGAGCAGCTTCGTCCGTCTCCGCCGGTGGGGCGAGCACGGCGCGCTCTCCGCGTCGCAATCGCAGATTGAGTTCCAGTTCGCGTGTATCTTCGAGCAGATCCGTTTGCGCATGGCTGTCGGTTCCGAACGAGATGCGCACCCCAGCATCGCAGAGCGCATCAGCAGGAACGATGCCGTCGCCCAGATTGCGCTCCGTCGTCGGGCAAGCGCACACGAACGAGCGTGCGCGTCCCAAAAGTTCACTTTCTTCGAGGTCGATGCTGATGGCATGAACGGCGGTGAAACGCTCGCTTAAAAGCTCTTCTTCGGCGAGCAAGCGGACCGGCGTGCGCCCGTGTTCTTGAAGGCAGGCTTCGACTTCGGCGGGCTGTTCCGCGACGTGCATGTGACACGGGCAATCGCGCTTGGAAGCGAGGCGCGCCGTTTCGCGCAACGCTTCGCGCGGCACGGCGCGTACGCTGTGCGGGGCAACGCCGACGCGCACGCGCCCATCCGGTCCTTCATCGAGTTCCCCGAGCAACGTTTCGACGCGAAGAAAATATCTCGACAGATCCGGCGTGAAGAAACGTTTTTGGCTCTGGTTCGGTTCGACGTTGAATCCGGCGCGCATGTAGAGCACATCGAGCAAGCAGATCTTCAATCCAACATCGCGTGCGGCTCGGACGACCTCTTTTGCGAGCAGCCCTGTTTCGGCGTATGGAGTTCCATCGGATGCGTTGTGCAAATAGTGGAACTCGCCCACCGCCGTGATGCCGCCAAGCGCCATCTCGAGGAAGGCCATACGCGAAACATCGTAAACGTCCTCCGGTGCGAGTCGCGCCGCTAGCTCGTACATCATCTCGCGCCACGTCCAGAAGGATTCGTGTGCGCGCCGTCGCCCCTCGGTCCTCGCACGAAGCGCACGCTGAAAGGCGTGCGAGTGCGCGTTGACCAAACCCGGCAAGATCGCGCGCCCGCGCAGGCGAACGACGGAAGCCGCATCGCCGATGTCGCGCGCAAGACGCACGATGCGCCCGTTTCGATCGCACACGAGCGCGAGGTCTTTTTCAAACCGCCCGTTCACGTAAACGAGATCGGCGAGCCAAGCCGTTGCATCTTTCGTCTGCGTTGCGGACATACGTGTGAACCAGAGTTCCATGCGGAGAAGCGCCCGTTCGCCGTCGCATGCCGGGCGCCGTTTGCATTGCTCTTCCATGCGCTGGCCTCGCCGAGCGGAGCGAAGCGGCTCGGTGGCTGCGCCCCGCTCGCGACGAAGCCAAACTCGGGCTCAAATGATTCGTGCTGCGCGGACGAAGCGGCTTGACGGCTGCGCCCCAACCACAACAAGTTGTGGTCACCCTACCACAGGTTGTGGCGACACCGCAGGCGGCCTTCAGCGGCTTTGATCCGCGGCGGCGCGTCGTTCCGTCGCCGCGCTCTTTTTCTGCGCGATCCAATCGTTGACGTTGCGCTCCAGCACGTCGAGGGGGACGGCGCCGGAGTTGAGCACCTCGTCGTGGAACTCGCGGATGTCGAACTTCGGGCCGAGTGCCTTCTCCGCGCGTGCGCGCAGCTCCTTGATCTTGAGCTCGCCGATCTTGTACGCCAGCGCCTGGCCCGGCCACGCGATGTAGCGCTCGGCTTCG
>CAKZOF010000256.1 GCA_937135995.1 uncultured Pyrinomonas sp. | reverse complement strand
AACCTCTTTGACGCGTACCCAGCGCAACATTTGACGCACGATCACCTCGATGTGCTTGTCGTTGATGTTGACGCCCTGCAAGCGATAGACCTCTTGGATCTCGTTGACCAAGTACTCTTGCAAACGGCTCATGCCGAGCACGCGCAGGATGTCGTGCGGGTTTAGTGGACCATCCATCAACGGCTCGCCAGCCCGCACGCGGTCGCCGTCTTGCACGTTGATGTGCACGCCGCGTGGGATGTCGTATTCGCGCTCCTCGCCATCGTCGCCGACGATGATCACTTTGCGCTTGCCTTTGACGATGGGACCGAGCCGCACGGTGCCGTCGATCTCGCTCATCACCGCCGTTTCGCGCGGCTTGCGCGCTTCGAACAGCTCGACCACACGCGGCAGACCACCCGTGATGTCTTTGGTCTTGGTGGTCTCGCGCGGGATCTTGGCGATCACGTCGCCCGGCTCGACTTCGTCGCCATCGCGCACCATGAGATTGGCGCGCACTGGCATTTGGTAAGTCTTCAACACCTTGTTGCCGTCGCGAATCTCCAGACGCGGCTGACGCTTCTCGTCGGGCGAATCCTTGACGACGAGGCGGACCTGGCCGGTCACCTCGTCCACCTCTTCGTCGACCGTGACGCCTTCCTTCAGATCGCGGTAGGCGACCCGACCGCCGACCTCCGTGAGAATAGCGAAGGTGTACGGATCCCAAGTGGCGAGCAACTGATCCTGCTGCACGCGCTCGCCATCCTCGACGTGTATGTGCGCGCCGTAGACGATCTGATAGCGGGCCACCTCGCGTCCGCGGTCGTCGATGATCGCCAGCGCGCCGTTGCGGTTCATGGCGATCCGTTCGCCGCGCCGATTCTTGACCGTCTGCAAATCGATGTAACGGATCGTGCCGTCCATGCGCGCTTCGTGCTTGCTCGACTCTTCAAGACGAGCCGTGCCGCCGATGTGGAACGTGCGCATGGTGAGCTGCGTGCCCGGCTCGCCAATCGACTGCGCGGCGATGACGCCCACCGCTTCGCCGATATCCACGGGCTTGCCCGTGGCGAGGTTGCGCCCGTAGCACTTGGCGCACACGCCGCGGCGCGATTCGCACGTCAACACCGAGCGGATGCGCACGCGCTGCACACCGCTGCGCTGGATTTCGGCCGCGAGATCCTCGTTGATCTCCTCGTTTGCCTTGACGATCACGGTGCCTTCCACCGGATCGATCACATCGTCGAGCGCGACGCGCCCGATGATGCGATCGCGCAGGGATTCGATCTCCTCGCCGCCTTCGACGATCGCCGTCGCCCAGATGCCTTTGAGCGTGCCGCAATCCTCCTCCGACACGATGACGTCTTGCGCGACGTCGACCAAGCGGCGCGTCAGGTAGCCGGAGTCAGCGGTCTTCAATGCCGTGTCGGCCAACCCCTTGCGCGCGCCATGCGTCGAGATGAAGTACTGCAAGACGTTCAGTCCTTCGCGGAAGTTCGAACGAATCGGCGTCTCGATGATCGAACCGTCGGGCTTGGCCATCAACCCGCGCATGCCGGCGAGTTGGCGGATCTGCTGCGCCGTGCCGCGCGCGCCCGAATCGGTCATGATCAGGATCGGGTTGAGTTCGCCCATCTGGCGCTCGCGTTCCTCCATGGCACGGAACATCTCTTTGGCGACCTTATCGGTCGCTTCCGACCAGATGGCGATCACCTTGTTGTAACGCTCGCCGTTGGTGATCACGCCGTCGCGCCACTGCTTTTCGACCTCGATCACCTCTTGCTCGGCGCGCCTGACGATCTCTTCCTTGGCCTCGGGCGTCACCAGATCATCAACGCTGATCGAAACGCCAGCCTTGGTCGCGTAGAGAAAGCCGAGCGTCTTCAAATCGTCGAGCATCTTGACCGTGGTCTGGTGGCCGAGCCGCAAATGGCAATAGTTGACCAACGACTGCAAACCCTTCTTCTTGAGCGTGCCGTTGATAAACGGCAGTCCTGGCGGGATCTGATCGTTGAAGATCACTCGCCCGACGGTGGTGTCGATCACGCGTCGGACGTTCCGCTGGACGGTCGCACGCATCACGTCCTGCGGGTCGCGCTCCTGCGTCAGATCGATCAGATCCCCGACGTAACGCAACTTGATCGGCGTCTGCGTCGTCACCAATCCGGCATCCAACGCGAGCAGCACCTCTTCGGTGGAG
>CAKZOF010000255.1 GCA_937135995.1 uncultured Pyrinomonas sp. | reverse complement strand
GCGGCGAGCGTGCGCGCGAGCAGATCTTGCCGTGGAACGAACAACTCGTCGAGTTGGGCGCGCAGATACACCACGCGCGCGCGGACTACGTCGACCGTCTCAACGCCGTGCTTGAACGGAAGCTCTTTGGCCGCGAGGAGATAACAGTTCGTTACCTCTCGTCGCTGGAAGGCAAGGGTGACGCAAGCGACTACCGCACGCTGCTGGCCGAACGATTGGCGCTGCGCCTGTCGGCGGAAATGGCCGTTGGGTATTCGCTCGTCGGGCCGCACCGCGACGATCTGGAGATACTATTCGACGGACGGGACATAAGGGCCTTTGGAAGCGCCGGCCAACAACGTAGTGCCTTGATTTTGCTTGATTTAGCGGCGATCTCGGTGTATCATCTATGGCACGGTGAATATCCGCTCCTGCTGGTTGACGATGTCGATGCGGAACTCGATCGGAAGAGGATCAGCTATCTTCTGGAGCACTTGGAGGGCCGAACGCAGACCTTCGTCACCACCTCGAAAGAGGCCCTCGTTCAGGAGATGCGCGCTCAAGCTTCGTTGTACGAAGTAAAAGAAGGCTCGCTTCGCCCTTCCTCGCTGCGGGCAAGGGAGCTGTCGAGCTACGGTCGGGAGTTAAAGCGCGCCGAAGGGTAGAGAGATTTTGGAGGTAAGACAAGAATTGGCGACCAACATCAAGAACATCGAAGAAAAATACGACTCCAGTTCCATCACAGTGCTCGAAGGGCGCGATGCCGTGCGCAAACGGCCCGCCATGTACATCGGTTCCACCGGCGAACTAGGGCTTCATCACCTGGTTTACGAGGTGGTGGATAACTCCGTCGACGAGGCGCTCGCCGGTTATTGCAACGAGATCGAAGTGACGATTCACCTTGATAATTCGATTACGGTTGTCGACAACGGGCGTGGGATTCCGGTTGACTATCACAAGCAGGAGAAGCGCTCGGCGGCCGAGGTCGTTATGACCAAACTTCACGCCGGCGGCAAGTTCGACTCCAACGCGTACAAGGTTTCGGGCGGCCTTCACGGCGTCGGCGTCAGTTGCGTTAACTTCTTGTCCGAGTGGTTGCGCCTCGAGATTTGGCGCGACGGCAAGACTTGGGAGCAGGAGTACCGGCGTGGCATTCCGGTCGCACCACTTCGTGCTACTGGAAAAACGCGTCGGCGTGGAACCAAGATCACCTTCAAGCCCGATCCCGAGATCTTCGAGACCACCGAGTTCAGTTTCGACCGCCTTTCGGAGCGCTTGCGCGAAAAGGCCTTTTTGAACAAAGGCATTCGCATCACGATCACGGACGAGCGCGAGGAGCCTGAACGGCGACATGAGTTCTACTACAAGGGCGGCATCGCCGAGTTCGTCCGCCACTTGAACAAGAACAAGAACGTTCTTCACGATAAGCCGATCTACTTCGAACGGCAGGATCCCGCCCTTTCGATTGAAGTCGCCATTCAATACAACGATGGGTACGACGAGAAGGTTTACTCCTTCGCCAACAACATCAACACGGTGGACGGCGGCACGCACGTCTCGGGATTTCGTTCGGCGTTGACGCGCACCGTCAACGCTTACGCGCAGAGTTCCGGATTGGCGAAGAGTTTCAAAGGGGCTCTTTCTGGCGACGACGTGCGTGAGGGACTGGTCGCCGTCATCAGCGTTAAACTGCCGCAGCCGCAATTCGAGGGACAGACTAAAGGCAAGCTCAACTCCGACGTCAAGGGGGCGGTGGAGTCCTTTTTGAACGAGAAGCTGACCGAGTATTTCGAGCAGAATCCAACGGTCGCGCGCAAAATCGTCGGCAAAGCGATCGACGCCGCGCGCGCCAGAGAGGCGGCGCGCAAAGCGCGCGAGATCGTCCGCAAGAGCGCGATGAACTCGGCCAGTCTGCCCGGTAAGCTGGCCGATTGTCAGGAACAGGATCCGGCTTTGTGCGAACTCTACATCGTCGAGGGCGATTCGGCTGGTGGTTCGGCAAAGCAAGCGCGCGATCGGCGCAATCAAGCGGTATTGCCGTTGAAGGGCAAGATCTTGAACGTCGAGAAGGCGCGTTTCGACAAGATGCTTTCGCACAGCGAGATCAAAACGCTTATCACTGCGCTCGGCACAGGAATAGGCAAGGATGACTTCGACATCAACAAGTTACGTTATCACAAGATAGTGTTTATGACCGATGCTGACGTCGACGGATCGCACATTCGCACGCTGTTGCTCACTTTCTTCTACCGGCAAATGCCAGAATTGATCGAACGCGGGCACATCTACATTGCGCAGCCGCCGCTCTACAAGGTCAAGCACGGTAAGCGCGAAGAGTACATCAAGGATGAGCGGTCGTTGACTCGTTACTTGATGAAGATCGCGACCAACGACGTCAAAGTCAAATCGGAAGGAAGCGGAACGGTGATCGAAGGGCGCGAACTGGCGCGCTTGCTGGAGCAAACGGCGGAGTTCCGCCGTTACTTTGACAAGACCGTGCGTCGTTTCGGGAACGACGATCAACTTCTGCGGACGCTGCTCGACGCGCTGGCCGGAAAGAAGGGCATCTTGCGGCGCAAAAGCGGTCTGTCGCTGCGCGACCTGTTCCAAGAGCGAGAAGGGAAGTTGATGGCGACAGTGGAAGGAGCGCTGGCCAAAGCCGGTTACGACACGGAGCTGACGACCGATGAGGAGCACGATCTGTGGGAGATCGAGGTGCGGAATCGGACCGGCACGCGGATCATGTTCGATTGGGAACTGGCCAGCCACGTCGAGTTCCAGAAGACGGTCGAACTGCACATGATGCTCGAAGACAACCTCGCCTCGCCGTTCATCGTTCAGCAGAACGGTTCGAGCGAGCGCGTCGAATCGCGTGAAGAGCTGCTCGAAAAGGTGCTGTCGGCGGCCAAGAGGGATTTGACCATCCAGCGCTACAAAGGCTTGGGCGAGATGAATCCGGAGCAGCTCTGGGAGACGACAATGAATCCGGAAAAAAGGACGCTGTTGCAGGTCAAAATAGACGACGCGGTGGAGACCGATCAGATCTTCACGATCTTGATGGGCGATGCGGTTGAACCGCGCCGCCGCTTCATCGA
>CAKZOF010000254.1 GCA_937135995.1 uncultured Pyrinomonas sp. | reverse complement strand
CGACGCACGGAAACCTTTATTCCTAGTGGCGCCAACACCAGAACGCTCCTGTGTTATGACTTTCAGCTCTACCTCGTCCGGCACGCCCCCGAGACGAGGCAGTACATTTTCAACTGGGAGAGGCGAGCCATCATCTACGATGATAACCTCGACCTTTCCCAACGCGCTGAAATCGCTTCTAAACAGATGCCTCAAAGTTTCAAGAACTTTGTTGTCGCGGTTGTAGGAAGAAATCACTACGCTTAGATCGAAACTAGCACACATCATCCTAGATCCTCGATCAGAACTCTCAACAAGTCGGCATGCACCTTTTCTTGATTGTGATGAAGCTCTACGTGTTGTTGTGCGTTTTGCCCGAACTGCTTCCAAAGCAGACAGTTTTGCCAAGCCCTTTCAATTGCCTCTTGCACGTCACCGACATCGGTTGTTCTTGCCAACCATCCGGTTCGGTTCTCCCAAACGAGTTCCGGGATGCCCCCGACTGGCGTTCCCAGCGCGGGTCTCGCGCAAGCCATCGATTCAAGCATCGCAAATGGCATCCCCTCTGCTAGAGAAGGCATTAGAAGAAGATCCTGCTCAGCTATCATGCTCAACACATTTTCTGTATGGGGGATGAACCTGATCCTGTTGGGATCGATTCCATAATATGCCGCAAGTTTACGGAGATAAAAAGAACCGAAGTCTGAAACTCCAATGAAGCTCAACTCCCAATCCCGCCGTTTCCATTCGCCAGCGGCCAAAGCCTCCAACAAAACGTGTTGTGCCTTGTCCTTCGGGGAAAATCGTGCCAAGTTGAAAAACCTTGCCCTGTTATAACCGTCAACAGGGTGCTTTTCAGCTACCTCTTTTGCTTTTCTGATCTCATCGGCGGACAATGAATTTACCGAACGTAGAGCGTTATCTAGCCTGACTCCGATGGCGCGTTCCAGAGACACGCGGTTCTTTTCGGCAACGAAGATGAATCTTCTTGCGGAAGTCGCTACTTCGGTTGCGGCCTCTATCTCCAGCTTGCTACCAAAGAAAAAGTCTTCGTAGCTATGCTGCAGAACTAGCCAATACGGTAGGCTTAATTTCTTACAGATTTGTACAGGGTATGCGAGATCGACTAAATCTGCTAAACCAGCAACATTGAACCAAACCAAATCGCTTCTCGCATGCTTGATCTGCTCATACCAAGGAAGCGTCCGAAATCTGCATTTTCGCAAAGCATCCCACAAACGGTAAGCGTTCCTACGAAGAGGAGAGACGTTGAAGTGATTGTAGAAAGAGACAACTACTCCGCGTGCGATCAAAGGAGTTACTTTGCTGCGCGTGGCTGGACTATCGGCCAACACAAGATGGAACTTGAAATCCGCATGCGCTCTTGAGTCGGAAACGAAATCGAACCAAAACTTCTCGGAGCCAGCCCAGAAAGGATAAGGGTTCAGGGTGCTGAAGATCAAAACCTTTCGCTGCATACTGTATCAGCCGGCGTCTATGTCTGCCGCTTAGGCTTTTCGCTAAGTTCACGCGATCGGAAAGAGATTCTACCATCTTGTTTAGCTAATCTCACCTCTCATGGCTCGGGGTACATCATGAAATGAGCGATTAAGCTCTTTCGGAGCAGCAAAACAGACTGCATCCGATTCTGTTGTCCTTGGGCTTTTCAGCCACACTATATCTCCTGCGGCGATCACAATGGCAAGGCGGCTTGACACTAGTTGCGCAAATAGCGATGGATGCAGCAAGTATGGCCCGTCGAGCGAGCCGCCAGTTCTCCACGCAATGCTTCAAACAACCACCACTGCTGACCAACTTACGCTTGAATCGCTTTGCAAACCGAACAGTGCTTGACGCCGAAGCTCGCCTTTCGAAATCAAGCTGCGCAAGCTACTCGGCGTACCGCGCGCCAAGCTTGCGCCTACTCAGACGACTCTCGCCCGCCGGTTAGGTGCCACGTCACTGCTGCGCGAGGCGGTTTTGTAGGTAAGCGTCATTTCATATGATTGTCTGCATCTTCGCCGCGGGCGCTAGCTGCCGAAGGCAAACGACGGACGTCAC
>CAKZOF010000253.1 GCA_937135995.1 uncultured Pyrinomonas sp. | reverse complement strand
AGGCACGCTTCGTTTTCGCGGGCGATTCCTTGTGCTTCTCCGGCGAGGGCCGCTTGCTCCTTTCCTCTGAACGTTCAAGCGGCTTTGGAAAGCGCAGCGAGCGCTTCGGTGGCGGCGCGCCAACCGGTCTGCAACGCGCCGTGCACGGTCGCTTCGTGACCGGCGGTGTTCGTTGCCTCGCCGGCGAAAAAGAGCGTGTCGGCCACTGGCTGGGCCAGCGTTTGCGGCGCGTGAAGACCGCCGACTCCGATGTATGAGTAGCTTCCGCGCGCGAACGGATCGGCGGCCCAATCGTGCCACCTCGCTTCTTCGATGAGCGCTTCCATGTCGCGCCGTTTGCTGTTGAAGATGCGGCACAGAGAGTTGATGGCTTGTTCGACGACGTCGCCGCGGGCGAGCAGGCTTTCGGCACGACTTCCACCGGCCCACCCGACCAGCACGGGCGTGCGCGCCGGATGCTGCGTCCACCACGTCGGAAAAGGCTCGTCTCGCGCAAAGAGGAAGCCCATTCGTTCGATTGCCCGTTGTCGATGGTGGTTGGCACGGAGAAGTTCCGGCCACCAGCGACGGCGGAAGATGAACACGAGCCGCACGACTTGGCCGACTTCGATCTTGGTCATGGCCGCCCGTTTGTCTGCAAGATCGGGAGAGAAGATGATGCCCCCGCGCGCGTTGGCTGGCGCGCGCAGAACGCCAAGCGGAATCGTCACGATGCAAGCGCGCGCACGATGCGTCGCGCCCGTGCCGTCGGCTCTACGCACGCAGACGCTGACTGCGCCACGCTCCCAGTTGATTCTCTCGACCGTGGTGCAAAGCTCGAGACGGACGCTGTCGCTCAAACGCGCGCGCAGGTGTTCAATCACTTTTTGGTAGCCGTCGAGCAGGCGGAAAGCGCGATCCCCTTGCGTCTGGGCGGAGGCTGCTTCGCCGCGAACCAGAGCTTGTGCGCTGATGCGTTCGACGCGTGCGGCATGAAAGCCCTCGATGTAGCGCGTCGCCGCCGCGCGCATCTCAGCGAAACGTTCGTCGCCAAAGTAGGCATCGAGCAGTTCCTGAAAAGAGACGTCTGGCTGGTCCGGCGGTGGAGCGTGTTCGAGGATTAGGTCCATGCTCGCGCCCACGCGGGCAAATTCGCTGCACGGCGCGAGCTTGCCATCTTGCGCGCACCAGCTTACGCCACGTGCCTCAGCGACGCGAAGTCCGGCCGCTTGCGCAATGGACCACAGTTCGGGCGGGCGTCCGTGGATGAACTCAGCGCCCAATTCGATCGGCGCGCTCGCGGATGAACCGACCGTGTAAATACGTCCGCCGATGCGCTCGCGCGCTTCGATGACGCACGTCCGACGTCCGGCCGCGCCGATCCTCTGCGCCGCCGCCAAACCAGCAGCTCCGGCGCCGACGATCAAAACATCGAATTCCAGCATATGAGTCAGATAGCTCAAGTATAAAATG
>CAKZOF010000252.1 GCA_937135995.1 uncultured Pyrinomonas sp. | reverse complement strand
TGCGGATCTCGCGCGCGTTGCGTCGGTTGCTCCCGAAGCGCCGTCTCCGACCCTGACCGCAACGAGCGACGCGCCGGACGAAAGGCACGGAGAGACGGCGGGCGCGGCGGACGAGCCGCGCGCTTCGACCGTAGGCGATGCAGCGGTTCAGTTGGCGAACCAGTTGCCGCCGGAAGCGATCGATGCGATTGCGCGGCGCGTGGTCGAGCGCATCTCCGAACGCGTCGTGCAAGAGATCGCGTGGGAGGTCGTGCCGCAGTTGGCCGAATTGATGATCAAGCGTCAACTGGAAGAAGAACGGGCGCGCCGGCAATAGCGAGTTCGTTGGTTTCGTATGGAAGATCGAGGCGAGAGGCTGCGCTCGCCTCGATCTTCGTTTTTCGCCACGGCGGGGAATCGACTGTTGATCGCGACGCCGCTTTCGGTCGTTTTGGCGAGCCGGTTTGTGACTCGGTGCGCCTTTGTTTACTATAACGACTTGATCAGCTAGATCTTCCCGGAAAGAGTTGCAAAGCAAGATGGCAGATTCGACGCAAACGGTGAAGTACACTGCCTCGGACATCCCGAAGGCTTACGATCCGCGCCTGGCTGAAGCGAGGCACTACCAGCGTTGGGAGGCGCAAGGGTGCTTTGCGCCGGAGAAGAACCGCGACCTCAAGGCGCCCGTCTTTTCGATGGTCATCCCGCCGCCCAACGTGACGGGCTCGCTCCACATGGGCCATGCCCTTCAGCACACGTTGATGGATGTGCTCGCGCGCTACCACCGCATGCGCGGCTACCGCACATTGTGGCTGCCGGGGACGGACCATGCCGGCATTTCGACGCAGATCGTCGTCGAACGCGAACTCAAAAAAGAGGGCTTGACGCGCCACGACCTCGGGCGCGAGCGGTTCGTCGTGCGCGTTTGGCAGTGGAAAGAGCAGTATGGTTCGCGCATCACGGAGCAGTTGCGGCGCGAGGGCGCGTCCGTTGATTGGTCGCGCGAGCGCTTCACCATGGACGAGCGTTTATCGCGCGCCGTGCGCGAAGCTTTCGTGCGGCTCTACGAAGAGGGGTTGATCTATCGCGGCGATCGCATCATCAACTGGTGCCCGACCGATCAGACGGCGCTTTCCGATCTCGAAGTTGAAAAAGAGCCTTATCAGGGCAAGCTCTACTACTTGCAGTATCCAGTCAAAGGGAGCAATCGGCGCATCACGGTCGCCACCACGCGCCCCGAGACCATGCTCGGCGATACGGCGGTGGCAGTTAATCCGCGCGACGAACGCTATCGCGAGTTGATCGGCCAAACGGTGATTCTGCCGCTCGTCGGGCGCGAGATCCCGATCATCGCCGATGAGGCAGTCGATCCGGAATTCGGCACGGGCGCGGTCAAGGTCACGCCAGCGCACGATCCAAACGACTACGAGATGGGGCGTCGGCACAACCTGCCGCACGTCATCGTCATGGACCAACACGCGCGCATGACCGAAGCGGCAGGACCGGAGTTCGCCGGACTGGACCGGTATGAAGCGCGCGAGCGTGTGGTCCAGCGCTTCGACGAACTGGGTTTGCTCGAACGGGTCGAGGATTATGAATTCGCCATCTCGCGTTGCGATCGGTGTCGCACGGTGATCGAGCCGTTGATCTCGACGCAGTGGTTCTGTCGCATGAAAGAGATGGCACAAGCAGCACTCGAGGCGCTCGCCCGGGGGCGCGGTCCGCGCTTCATCCCCGAAGTTCCGTGGACCAAAGTCTACAGCGATTGGCTGGAGAACATTCACGACTGGTGCATCTCGCGCCAACTCTGGTGGGGGCATCGCATTCCGGCATGGTACACCGAAGATGGGCGCCTCATCGTCGCGCGTTCTGAAGATGAGGCGCGGGCCAAGGCCGGAACCGATCGGCTCGAACAGGACCCAGACGTTCTCGATACGTGGTTTTCGTCGGCCCTGTGGCCTTTCTCCACGCTCGGCTGGCCCGACGAGACGGAGGACTTGAAGACCTTCTACCCGACTTCGGTGCTGGTCACGGCGCGCGACATCATCTTCCTCTGGGTGTCGCGTATGGTGATGACCGGTTTGAAATTCGTCGGCGAAGTGCCGTTCCGCGATGTGGTGATCACGGCCCTCATCCTCGACAAGCACGGGCAGAAGATGTCGAAGATGAAGGGCAACACGGTCGATCCGCTCGATCTTTTCGACAGGTATGGCGTGGACGCAACGCGCATCACGCTCGCTGCGGCGAGCACGGGAACGGACGTGCGTTGGCGCGACGAACAGGTTGAATCGTTCCGCAACTTCGCCAACAAGATCTGGAACGCGGCGCGGTTCTGTCTGTTGAACGCCGAAGGCGCAACGGTCGGGCGTGGCTTCTCCGCAGACCGGCAGCAGTGGACGCTTCATGATCGTTGGATCATGTCGCGCCTCAATCGCGTGACCGAGCGCGTCAATGCGGCGATCCAGAGCTACGAATTCCACGACGCCGTGCAGGCGCTTTATCACTTCTTCTGGGACGATTTCTGCGACTGGTACATCGAGCTTGCCAAAGTCGATGTCACGGCGAGCGAAGCGTCGCCGGCAGTCGTCGATGCGCGCAGCCGCCTGCTCACCATCCTCGAACAGGCGCTCCGGCTGCTCCATCCGTTCATGCCGTTCATCACCGAAGAGATCTGGCAGCGGCTTCCGGGCGCAGGGAAGGCGCAGTTGCATCCGGCTTACGCCGACGCCGAACCGACGATCATGCTCGCGAGCTTTCCGCAAAGCGACGCGGCGTGGCGCGATGAGCAGGCCGAACGCCAGATGCAGTCGGTGATCGATCTCATCAAGCGCGTGCGCAACATCCGTTC
>CAKZOF010000251.1 GCA_937135995.1 uncultured Pyrinomonas sp. | reverse complement strand
TGGTCGAGAACCCGCCGCTCGCCCGCGCCTTGCTCAAGAAGCGGATCGACGACGAAGTGCCGTGGCATACGTGCGCCGTGGGAACCGCCGAGTGGCGCGGCGTCGCGCTTTGCGACGTGCTCGCCGCAGCGGGTGCCGACGGCGAGGCGCGCCACGTTGCCTTCCTCGGCCTCGATTCGGTGCGCAAGGGAGAGAGAGAGTTCGGCTTCGGCGGCTCGATCCCGCTCGAGAAGGCGATGAGCCCGGAAGTGATCCTCGCCTTCGAGATGAACGGCGCACCGCTACGACCCATTCACGGTTTTCCGTTGCGCGTGGTCGTCCCCGGTTACATCGGCGCGCGCAGCGTGAAGTGGCTTGCGCAGATCACCGTGCAGGCAGAACCATCGGACAACTACTTTCAAGCGCGCGCCTACAAGCTCTTTTCTCCCCACGTGACGGCGGACACGGCCGATTGGACGCGCGGTTTGATGCTCGGAGAGCTTTCGGTCAACGCCGTGATCTGCACGCCGCAACAAGACGAAGTCGTGCCGGCCGGTCCAGTTCGCTTGGCTGGCTACGCGCTTACCGGCGGCGGGCGCACGGTCGAGCGCGTCGAACTCTCTTTCGACGACGGCGAATCGTGGACGGTCGCCGACCTCGCCCTAGAAGGCAACAGGTGGACGTGGCGCTTCTGGCAGACAGTGGTCCACCTAACGCCGGGCACGCACCAAGTTTACGTGCGCGCGTGGGACTCGGCTGCCAACACCCAACCAGAAAAGACGAAGCACGTCTGGAACTTCAAAGGCTACATGAACAACGCTTGGCACCGGGTGCGCTTCACCGTCGTCCGCTAAAGCGCGCAGAGACCCCCAAGCGACCATCCTCGTGCGCTGCTGAATAATGAGACTGGCGATCGGCCCCTTGCGGCTTTCTCGAAGAGCCGTTCCGCTTCGGGCGACGTATTCGCCGTGGATGACCCTGTTCGCTGATCCGGTCGCAATGCTGACTCGCTTCGAATCGCGACCAAGCTTTCGGGCATCGCGGGCGGGGGAGAACGAAAATTTGTTCTTTGTATTGACAAAAAACCGTTGCCGCCCTATACTCTGCGCCGAAGAGCGGACGTTCGGGCGAAGACCGCCTTTCCACGAGGCTTGATCAACGGTTCGATCCAAGCGAGGCCCAGCGTCCAATCGCATGGGCCGCGCGCCGCGCGCCGCTTCCAACCGTCGCTACGGCGAAGAGGCGCGAAAAAGCGCGTCTTTTCCGCGCCCTGCGAGGCAATCTTGCGATGAGCGATGGTCCTTTAGCTAACCGCGCTCGTCCAACGAACGCTTGCAGGGCGAGCTTGCCTTGGCCGCCACAGCGCAATGCGGATCGTCTACCAGCCATGATCGGTTACGATGATCGTCCGATGAAACGAATGGAAGTTTGGCCATTTTGTACAAAGAAAGGACAAATTCTCTTCCCGAAGATTCATCGTCGCCTTCGCCATACTCGATAGCGATGTGGAGGATATGTCGAGATGTTCACCTTCCAATCACCCACGAACGCACGCGGAGCGGCTCTCGGCTGCGCGGCAACGCTCGCTCTGCTGCTGCTCTTCTCCCCTGCGGTCCAGTCGCAAGTCCTGTACGGTTCGATCACGGGCAACGTTCGCGACCCGAACGGCGCGAGCATTGCTGGGGCGACCGTGACGATCACGAACAACGAAACCAATCTGTCGCGCGACGCGGTGACGGATGAATCCGGCAACTACACTTTCACCACCGTTCCGGCTGGCACCTACACCGTCAAAGTCAACCATGCGGGATTCAAGTCGTTTGCGCGCACGGACGTGCCCGTGACGATCAACAACGTCACGCGCGTCGATGTGACGCTGGAAATCGGCACGGTCACCGAAACGGTGACGGTGACGACCGACACGGCCCAGTTGCAAACCGACACGGCCGAGGTCAAGGGCGAACTGAACAACCGCGCTGGAGAATCTGCCCGTGCCACTAGGCAGGAACTACCAGCACTTGTTCGCGACGCTGCCGGGGTTCATGATCACGGGTGAACCGCACTCGGTCGGCTCCAATCCGTCGCGCTCGCTTCAGTTTCACGTCAACGGCGCGTCGAGCAGCATCAACAACACGCGCATCGACGGTGCGAGTGCGACCAACATTTGGCTGCCGCACATCACGGCCTACGTTCCAGCGCTCGAATCGATCCAAGTCGTCAACGTCGTCACCAACAGCTTCGACGCAGAGCAAGGGTTAGCGGGCGGCGCAGCGATCAACGTGCAAATCAAAAGCGGGACCAACGATTTTCACGGTTCGGCCTTCGAGTACCACACCAACCAGCACTTGTCGGCCAAGCCCTATCGCTTCAGCGGCCCCGAGCGCGACAAGCCGAAGCTCGTCTACAACCAGTTCGGCGGTACGTTAGGCGGGCCGATCAAGCGCGACAAGCTCTTCTTCTTCGTCAGCTATGAAGGGACGCTCGACCGGCGCAACGTCCAACGCGACAACTTCTCCGTCCCGACGGCCAAGGTCAGAAACGGCGACTTTCGCGATCTCGTGGTGAACGGTCAACCGGTCG
>CAKZOF010000250.1 GCA_937135995.1 uncultured Pyrinomonas sp. | reverse complement strand
TCGCATAGCGGTAGAGCGTTGCCGAATAAAATTCTACATCGCCCATCATTCCGGCTCCCGTTTCCTCTTCGGGCGCGAGGTCATCCACCGCGGTGTAGAAATCGAATTCGCGATCGACTTTGTGCGTGCTGATCGCATGTGCTACCTGCGCCGCAGCATCTTGATTGAATTCAGGTTTATCGGCGAGCATGCGTCCGAACAATGCGACATCGACCGTTTTGCCGCCGTCGAAGATGCTTTCCAACGACCTTTCCAATTCCGCAGGAATATTCCTGCCCTTGGCTTTACCTTTCTGCTGCTGCGCCGAGAGCGAGTCGAAGTTTTCATCGATCAGATCAGCTAGCCGATCTATCTCGCTTCGTCCGAGGAAGAGCAAATACTCGGTGCGCCCATCATCCTTGACACCGAAACCGGCGAATCCCAACGCTGCCTCGACGGCGACTCCAGCCTTCTCTTCGTCGCGGCCCTGCTTTTTGAGTCTATCGACCAATTCTGACTTCAGCAGGCGTGTGCGAACGCCAAGATTTTCCTCCGGAAGGAAGTCCCTAAAGGCTACGCGAGCGGCACGCTTCTGCGCTTGGCTCGAAACGCGCGCTCGCCGGTAACCACCGAACATGGCATCTTTTGGACTGTTCGTGTCGTCGCGGTTGAGGTTCGAAGGGGCTACCGTCTGCAAAAGATGAATCTCGACGAGCTTCATGAGTTTTCCTCCTTTAATTGAGTCTGTGCTTCTGTGAGTTCGGAACGGTAAAAATCGCGCGCCCAGTTCTGTTGTACGGGACGATCTGGGCGAAACCATCGTTCCAAATCGCGCTGCAGGCAGACGAAGTCAAATCCGCCCTCCACCAAGATCGCCACGCGACGTAACCGTTCCGCAAGTTGATCGTAATCAGAATCCAAGAGGGTCAAAAAACGTGCTTCAAGGCTTTGACTCCCCTTTCGATCCATCGTCTCGCGAAACGCCCTCGACAGCGTGCGCTGCGGCACGTGCGCTTCTTTCAGGGCGTAAAGGCCGGCGACGACGTAAAGCACCTCGCGGCTCCAACCGCTCCGTTCGCCAACTCGTGGTTCGACGAACGGGTAGGCATCGGGGTATGTCCCCGGAGCAAATGCTAAACTTCGTCGCAGCACGGCGCGCGCCTGTGACCAACGCCTCTCGTTTTGTCGGAGTTCTTCAAGGTAACCGATGAAGTTTTCTGCTGAACTCATCTTCTTGCCTCCCAAATAACCGCCCCAAAGCGGATCTCTGCCTGCTGGATCGCCCGCAAATGCCTGCCGAGCAACCCGACTGCTTGCTTGCTCAAGTCCCAAGCTTCGCGTGCGATATACTCGACCTCTCGCTTCCAATCGTCGAGCGCTGCGGCCCCATTGCTGGCGAAATTCTCAAGGAAAGTCGGGAAAGCCACGTCCAATCGACTCCAGTAGTGGCGCATCAGGGGCAGCGACTCGACGAATTTTGAAAGAGCGCTGCTTTCGTTTGTGCCAAAGAATTCGCGCGCCATCGTCCGCCCAGTTTCCATCAATTTTTGTCCTACATCTTCAGCTCGCGCCACCGCCAGACGCACCATCTCTGCCGTCTTGGGATCCAGAGCATCCATCGGAAATGGATAAACTTCGCGACGCGCATCCAAAATCTTTGCTTGGTCCGGTATCTGACCCACGATGCGAAGTGGCAAGCTCTTACGACGACCGTGAATCTCCTTGAAAATTCCACGTGCGTGTTGCAGAACTAGCGGTACTGATCCAACGGACGTTGGCTTCGGTAGGATAGTTTCCAGATCGCGCCAAAAGGCTCGATCCAAACGCAGTCGGACCGGGAGCGGGGTGCCGTTTTCCGAACTCGCGTAGGCGAGCATTGGATCGACATGCATCGCGGGCTGCGGATCGACGCCCGGCCCGTAAGCCATGCGGCGCACGCCGTCACCATCATCTATCAGCAGGACGGCGCGCGCTGGCCACGTGTACACTCGCGTCCGCCCCGACTGAGGCCACTTCGTCTTGTAGGCCTCGACAGCTTTTGCATTCAGTTGCTTTGCTTCCCAGATTGGTTCGTCGGCTCTTGGATCGTAAGGCACCAGGTTGAGAACCAGTGTTTCGAAAAGGTTCCGCCCTTGTGGCAAGAAGATAGCCGCTGCAGCAAGTGGACCGCCTCTGGCTGAACCAACACCCATGCGTCTCAGCAAACCGCCGGGAACGAAGCTCTGGTGAACTAGCAGTGCCATGGCGGCCTCTCCGTATGTAGCTAACGGCGGCTCATCATCGAGCGAGTGATCAAAGAGGGTCGCATTGTTGCCGCTGGCACGTTCGGGCAGGAGCTTGGTCCACGGCAAGCTGCCCCCTCGATCAAGGTCAGGAACCTGAAAGAAGGGATTGCTGGGGTGAAACAGGTAAAATCTTTTCCGATATCTATCGAGGTATTTTTCGATCTTTTCGGTTGGGAATTTGCCGCGCCGAAAAAGATCCAGAGCTTCGTCCTCATCTTTAGGTCCGCCAAGCGCACGATGAAGAATCGACAACAGCAGGCGTGTCACGGCAGCTTCGGCTAGAGGCGAGTTGATCTCTAGGCGATCGATCTCGTGAGCCTTCGCTAGTACCTCTTCGATGCCGGCCAGACGAACTTTGCCGCCCTGCAAGACCGGCAGCCAAGGATCAAAAGTTAAATTGAAATGTTCGTTTTTCATTATCACTAGGCTCCTCCGATAGGTTCCCCCGATGTCAAGTATTTGCTTTTAAGCGCGCAGAGGTTGAACTTTGACCTTTCGTAGTTCAAAGGGTTTGTTTAAAGAAGTTTGCTGCGAGGAAGAGGCTCTCTTCTTCCTCCCCAACCCCACCGATGTGGAGATTCTTCTTGTAAGTTGAAGCGTAAGAAGTAAGTAGGGTCCATCCCTAAAGAGGGGAACCTACTCGACATAGTAGACCACTCCCATATCCTCTGACAATTCAACTCGCAATTTTCTCCTATCAAGTTGAAATTCTCGTCCAACTTCCAGTTTACGCACGCCCCGCAGAACACCATGGCGCGCCCAAGCAGATGGAGCAACTTCCTTGAGCAAGACCTGTGGCAACGGATAGCGCGAGAGGTGCACGGTTCGTTCATACAGAGCGCGCACATCGTTGTCGCTCAGGCCGCCTCTTGTGGGCGCTGGACGCTTCCCTTCGCGATCCAAGAACAGTTCTTGCCCGCAGCGGTAAAGCGGGATCACGGTGACGGTCGGATCACCCAATCGCGTGAGCAATCGCTGCGTGCGTTCGTCCTCTGCGTCGTCGTCGAGCTGCCAATCAGCCGCCAAATTCTGGGCTCCTTTCGGCAGCCCTACCAGATCTTCCGGGTTGTGAAGTCCCAGATTCCGCGCCACCTCTTCTTCGCGACGGCGACGCTCCTCCATATTCTTCCAAGCTTCTTCCGCCCGCATCCTGAGATCTTCCGGAAGGGCTTCCGGGCCGGATTCATAAACTCTGCACAATAGGGGCTCGACCTCTTCCGGCAGGGCAATCTCCTGTTTATCGCGCAAGACATACCAAGTCATCAGAAGGATGTATTCTTCGTACACCCTATTCCAGTGAAGAGGTGCTCCAAAGTTATCGCAGCCATCCAATCCCACGACGTAAAGCACAGGCTGGGCAAGATGGGGCGGCCTTTCGCGTTCATGACGATGAAGTCTTCCGGCACGCTGCAACAGGAGATCGATCGGTGCCAGATCCGTGTATAGGGCATCGAAATCTATATCCAAGCTCTGTTCAGCGACCTGCGTGGCGATGATGATAGCCTTCTCCGGACGCGCCGCGTTCGAATTAGACGATCTGCCGAAAAGCGTCAGCAAAACCTGCTCGCGCACGGCCCTCTCCTCTGCCGGGAAGCGTGCATGCAGGAGAAAGATTTCGACGCCGCCAATCTTCTTGCCGACGATGATTTCGCCCTTGTGCGGATTTCGTTCGATCTCTTCCTTGAGCTTCGGCACCCGGCAGATCAAATCCTTTGCACGGATGAAATCTCCCGAACCTAGTTGGCAATAGAGGGCCTGCGCGCGATCGACCGTGTTGACGATGACGCCGACGCATCCGGGTAGAGATCGATTGATCGCATCAGCGAGATGCGTGACATCAACGGGCGCGGTTTTCAACTTCAACGACTTCCGAGGAGTTGCGAAGTGGTGAACCGCTTTGCCATCTTTGTGAAAAACGGCAATGCGCGGATAAGGACCGAAATCCAAATCTCTAACCTCGACCCCATATGCTTCAAGTAGAGCGCGTCGGCGCGACGGTGGGAGCGTCGCGCTCATCAAGATGACGCTCGAACCGAGCGCGCCGAGCCACCGAATTAGGCCCGTCATCAAACCAGATGTGTATGTGTCGTAAGCATGTACCTCGTCCAGAATGACAGTGCGATTGCCCAGCCCCCAGAGCCTGATGAAATGATGTTTGACGCGCAACACGCCGAGCAATGCTTGGTCCAGCGTTCCGACCCCATATTCGGCGAGCATGGCCCTCTTGCGTGCGCTGAACCACTCCTGCGCACCGACGGCATGTTGTCGACTCTCTCGCCCTTGCGCTGAAACAGGGTCTTTGTCACCCCAGTCATCCCAGACCTCTTTCGGCCTCAAACTTAGGTACTCGGGATTGAGCAATGCTGCGCCATGTTGCAACTGAAGCTCTATCGGCAGGGTAGGTGAACAACTTTGCTCTGCCAGCGGAGGCGGGAAACGACTCAAGAAGTTTTTCAATCGTGGGAATAGACCGTTGCCTGTCGCTTGTGTTGGCAACGCCACGTAAAGCCCGCGATGACCCGCAGCTAGTTGAAGCTTCAAGTGCGCATAGAATCCTGCTTCCGTCTTGCCCGTCCCCATTGGACCTTCGATCAGTACGAGAATCGGTCCGGCGGCGTTCTCAAGGGCTTCTGCTACTTTTTTCTGCAGTTCGTTCGGATCGAAGCCGACAGCTTCTTTGAAAGAAGGAGGAACTTTAACGAGCGGATGGCGCTCACGCCATCCAATTCGGTCCAGTGCTTGACGAGCGAGGTCCCGTGCTTGCGCGAAATACGCCTTCAGGTCGCCCAATGCACGACCGTAAGGGAATTTGCTCGAATCGGAAGCTATCCAGTCGGAAAAAGATGCAAGCGCCATGATTCGCAAGGTAGCTGGACCAGAGAGTCCCTTTGCGGCCAGCGGCCGACCGTCGATCTCCAAGGCGTAACGTAAAGCTTCTACCAGTTCTTCCCTCGCATTGCCCCATGCGCTGTCCTCAAAACAAAGGGTGCCCTCAGCCTTGTCGACTTCAGGGCTGGAAGCGAGAAAACCGTGGTGCGCACCGAGCGCTCGGGCGATTTTTTTCGCTACCGAAGATTCGAGATGGAGGAAACCACCGAGGATCTCTTCAACTAGAACTTCGGACAAGACTCCATGCGCTACCCAACTGTGAGGATCAGCATAGTACCTATCGTCCCACTTCAATCCCGCTTGGCAAACTCTCTTCGCCCCTGGTTCCCAAACTCGCTGAAACACCGGGGTGGCCTTTCCGAGATCATGAAGTGCGCAGAAAAAGGCTGCCCAACGCAAGGCTAGCTCCTCGTCATCAAACGCCAGATCCGCTGCATATGCGCGGCGGGTTGCATAGGGCTCACGCCGGAGAAGTTCAAGCGTGACGGCGGCTGTGTCCAGAAGGTGCGCAAGAAGCGGGTGACCGACACCATCTTTGTCGCTTTTCGCCCACAGAGATAGAACCTGCTGAGATAGTCTCATAACCGATCTACCTTTCGATTCATCGCCGATGCGCGCCGCCGATTCGATCCGATTCTGCAGCAGCATTGGAATCCGGGGATTCCTTCTTGTTACTCCTGAAGAATAGAAGCAACCATCGACAAGTACGGTCCGTTTTGGTGCAAGAACCTCGCTTCATGTAGTGCGTTTGCCCGCAAATTTTGCAGCCTGGTGAGCACCCTTTGCGAGCCCGATGTCTAGGCGTCGGGCGGCTACCTTTCGAGGACAGACTCGTAATTTTTCAAAGCTTTGCCGTGCGCGCTGATGATCTCTCTTCTCAATTCTTCCGGCGCGAGGACTTCGACATCCGGGCTCCAGCTCAAGATGAATCTCGCCAGCCCGCGCCCGCTCGCAACTCGCATTTCGATCTCGATCTCCTCGAGTTTCTCCCCCTCAGACGGCTTGCGCGCGATGATTCGCTGCGTTCGGTGGAAAACCCGCTCGGCGAAGATGCGCGCCGTCACCCCGCGCGCCCTCAGGCGCACCGTGATCGGCTTGCCA
>CAKZOF010000249.1 GCA_937135995.1 uncultured Pyrinomonas sp. | reverse complement strand
GCCGCAGATCGAGGTCACGTTCGACATCGACGCCAACGGCATCGTCAACGTCTCGGCCAAAGACCTCGGCACAGGGCGCGAGCAGAAGATCACGATCACCTCTTCTTCCGGTCTGAGCAAAGAGGAGATCGACCGGATGATGCGCGAAGCCGAGCAATATGCAGCCGAGGACGCGCGCAAGCGCGAAGAGGTTGAGGCCCGTAACCGTCTGGATGGACTCGTCTACCAGGTGGAGCGCACGTTCAACGAGAATCGGTCCAAACTCGATGGCGCCGCCGCGTCCGAGATCGAGGCGGCGCTGGCTGAGGCCAAAAAGGCCATGGAAGAGGGCGGCATCGAGCGGATGAACAGCGCATTCAATCGTCTGCAAACGGCCTCGCACCGCCTCGCCGAGGTCCTCTATCAGCGGACGGCCTCGTCCAGTGCGTCCGAAGCGTCCTCATCGACCGCTGGCGCGACCGGAAGTTCGTCCTCGGCGGATGACAACGTCATCGACGCCGAATACGTGGACGTCGACGAGAACAAATAACGCTTGAAGTGGCAGGGAGAGCAACGAGCGGCAGACCGGCAGCCGGTCTGCTGCTCGTCTGTTCGTCACAGGGCATGGCCAAGCAGGACTACTACCAAATTCTCGGCATCAAGCGCGACGCCAAGCCGGAAGAGATCAAAAAAGCCTACCGGCGATTGGCGCGCAAATATCACCCTGACGTCAATCCGGGCGACAAGGTGGCCGAAGAGCGTTTCAAGCTCATCACCGAAGCCTACGACGTGCTCTCCGATCCGAAGAAACGCGCCGTCTACGACCGTCACGGCTACTACGCGGAGAATTTGAGCGGCGCGGCCACAGGCAGCCAAACGCGTGGTCGCGGCGGATTCGATTTCAGCGGTTTCGACTGGAGCAGCGGCAGTTCGAGCGGAACCAGTTTCCGCGACATCTTCGCCGAGCTTTTCGGGGGCGGCAAACAGGAGCGCGAGCCGCCACGCCCGCAACCGACGCGCGGTGCCGACATCGAGATGCCGTTGGCGCTCAGCTTCGAAGAGGCGGTCAAGGGGCTGACGACCAATATCACGGTCAACCGCTCCGAACAGTGTCCGCGCTGTCAGGGAGCGGGCGACATGGGCGGGCCGTTGCTCGTCTGCTCGACGTGCAAGGGATCGGGGCAGGTGGCGCGCGCCGGTGGGCGGTTGCGCTTTTCGCAACAGTGTCCCGATTGCGCGGGGACGGGTAAACGCCGTCCGCCGTGTCCGGTCTGTCAGGGCAAGGGAACGGTGCCGAAAACCGAGACGGTCAAGGTGCGCATTCCGGCAGGCGTCGATACGGGGTCGCGCGTGCGCGTCCCCGGCAAAGGTCATGGCGGGCGCTTGGGCGCACCGGCGGGTGATCTTTACATCATCACCAACGTCGGCAGCCATCCGTACTTTACGCGCAAAGGGGACAACATTTATGTGACCGTGCCCGTGACGGTGCCGGAGGCCGCTTTGGGCGCCAAGATCGAAGTGCCGACCATCGAAGGCAAAGCGATCTTGCGCATTCCGCCGGGAACACAGTCGGGGCAGAAGTTCCGCTTGCGCGAACGGGGCGTGCCGAGCTTGCGCAACCCGCAAGCGCGCGGCGATCAGTTCGTCGAAATACAAGTGACGTTGCCCAAGGTCATCTCCGAGGAGACCAAGGAGTTGCTCCGCCGCTACGCTCAGATCAACCCGGAAAATCCGCGCGTGGCGATGGGGCTCGAATAGAGGCGACGACTCGTACGCGAAGGACTTCAAGTAGCAGGATGGCAACCAGAAAGCGCAAGGAGCGAACGTACACGATCAGCGCCGTGGCCGCGCAATACGGCGTCCACCCGCAAACGCTGCGACTCTACGAACGCGAGGGACTATTGAAGCCTTCGCGTTCGCGCGGCAACACTCGTCTTTACACGGACGCCGATCTCGAACGGCTTGAGTTGATCCTCTCGCTCACGCGCGAACTCGGCGTCAATCTCGCTGGCGTTGCTATCATCCTCGACATGCGCGAAAAGATGGAGGAGATGCGGCGCGAGTTCGAAAGGTTCTTCGAGTACCTGCAAGCGCACATTCACGAATTCGCGCAATACGCCGACGCGCAAGCATCCTCTTCGGGCGCGCTCGTCCCGGCTTCGCGCGTCGCGGCCCTGCGTCGGCGCGATGAAGCGCGGCTAGAAGACCAACCTGCTTTCGAACGAACCGAATAACCGGCTGCCATCCCGTGGCTTCCCATCGAGCTTGCCCGAGGAGGAGCACAGGTTGTACTTCTTGGCGATGGTAAGGGCATCGGAGTCGGAGGACGCCGCCGAGATCAGGGCCGAGATCTGCGAGAGCTCGTCCCAGCTGTAGTCGTTCACCGACGAGCGGAAGATCGGAAG
>CAKZOF010000248.1 GCA_937135995.1 uncultured Pyrinomonas sp. | reverse complement strand
CGGTTGAACGTGCTGAAAGAACTTCTGCGCAGCCTCCGGCGAGCAAGCCGACGGTAGCGCCCACAAGGGTCCCGCCGGTCGTTCCGGAATTGCCGATTGCATCGCCGACGAAGCCGAAACCTAAAGCTTCCGATGGTGACAAGACGCGCGCGGTCGTCCCAATGGTGATCGTAGACCGTACCCAAACCAGGCACGCCCTGCTCAGCGCCGATTTTGGCTCGTTTCTCCGCCTCGCTCATCGCCGCGTGAGTCCCTTGGGCGATGAGCGCGTCGAACCGCTGAACGCCGCGGTCGCGCAAGATGCGCGCCGCCATGGGAAAGAGCAGCTCCGTGTTGTCGTCGCGCGTTTTGTCGGAGACGATGGCGAGCACGCTGTGGTCGTGCGTGACGGTCTGCAACGCCTCTTCGAGGATGGCGCGCATGGCCGCGTCAGAGAGCGGCGTGGCGGGCGACCCGCAACCGATGACTCCCGTTGATTCCGCCATGAGTCGAGATCCTTCTTCCGCGCGGAGCATTCTAGCGACAGCAGCGCGGCTTTGGGAAGCCTGCGCTTGACGTGAAATTGACACCTGACGCTCGGCCGACACGAGCGGGGCAGGGCGCGTCGGCGCCGCGGGCGAACGCACGCCAAGCATCCGGCGCGACGGCACGAAGCACGCGCCAGCGTGCCCACGGGCGGACGCGAGCTTGCCGATGGAGGTGGAACGCGGATTGCTGCCGAAAACGGGCACGGGCGGTCTCCGCCGTGGCGAGAGGGCGAGAGAAGATGCGGAAACGATCGGTTCTCTACTTGGACGACGAGGTCGAGTGCCTGAATATCTTTCAGGAGATGTTCTGCGACGAGTACGACATACGCGTGGCGTCGAACGCGGCGGAAGCGTGGCGCACGCTCGAAGAGGCGCCCGCCGACATCGTCATCAGCGACCAGCGCATGCCGGGTATCGAGGGCACGGAGTTCCTCCGTCGGGTCGCCGAAAGGTACCCGTTGAGCTATCGCGTGATGCTGACGGGAAGCGTGGTCATCGGCGACGTCGCGCGCGAGATCAGCGAAGGCGTCGTCAACCTCTTCATCGCCAAACCGTGGACCGAACAGAGCATGCGCCAGATGTTGGAGCGGGCCAGCGCCTCATTCGAGCTGCGTTCCAAAGTGCACATGGCGCGGCGCAGTCGTGCGGCGGAAGAAGAGGAACGAGAGGGAAGTTGAGAATCGAAGCGATGTCGGATCGCGCGCTGGATTCGCCGAGGGAAAGATTCGGCGGTGTTCGCTCCGCTGACCAGCGCAAGTAGCAGTCGCGCGCTCACCTGTCGTCGTCCCCTTCAACCGCCCGCGCCGATCAGGTTTCGCCCGCCGTCGGAATTCATTTCAATTGGCGCGACGGCGCATTCTCGCCTTGCGTTGCGGGCGATTCGCCTTCGACCCACACCTCACCGTCCTCGAAGACCTCTTTCTTCCAGATCGGCACGGTGCGTTTGAGTTCGGCGATGGCCCACTCGCAGGCGGCGAAAGCCTCTCTGCGATGCGGCGCGCTGACGACAATGCAGACGCTCGTTTCGCCCGTCTCCAACCGGCCCACGCGGTGGACGATGCTGATGCTGGCGATGGCGAAGCGCACGCGCGCTTCGCGCCCGATGCGCCGCATCTCGCGGAGCGCCATCGGCTGATAGGCTTCGTAGACCAAGTGAAGCGTGCGGCGGCCGCCGGTCCACTCGCGCACGTGCCCGTCAAAGGTCACGGTGGCGCCGCAGTCGGGCCGGACCGACCGACGAGCCAAGCGCCCGACATCGATCGGCTCTTCGACGATGGCGATCAGATCGTCATCCGCTTCGTTCTGGCCGCCGCTGACCGGCGGAAAGACGGCGATTTCGTCGCCATCCTCCACCACCTTTTCGGCGGGCGCATACTCGTGATTGATGGCGACGAGCAACGAGCGCCCGAAGCGCGCGAGCGGCGGATGCCGCTGGCACAGGATGCGCAGCGCTTCGGCGCTGGTGACCGGACCAGCGAAAGTGATCGTCTCTTCGGCGCACCCGGTCGCATCGCGCGCGGCGCCGAAAAAAAGCACGCGCACGGTGCGCGGCGCACTTTGCTCTGATGATTTTGACTCTTTGCGTTCCATCCTTGAGGCTACTTCGAGCGCGATGGCGTTACTCCTCGTAATCGAGATCTTTGCCCCCGTGGCCGTTGCGTTTGGCGACCGAGTGAATGCGCGCGCGTTCTTCGTAATTGCGCACGGCTTGCGCCAACATGTCGCGCAAGCGTTCGAGCCGCTCCAACGTCGAGCGCAACTCTAGTAGCTCTTGCTTGGCGCTGCCTTCGAGATCGATGGCCGAGGCGATGAGAAACGAGAGGCGCTCGGGATCGGTTTCAGGCAGCTCCGTCAGTT
>CAKZOF010000247.1 GCA_937135995.1 uncultured Pyrinomonas sp. | reverse complement strand
GGCGTGGTGGCCGTTCCCGACGAGCGGCTTGAACCGCTGGCACGGCTCGTCCGCACGGAAAGGATCGTTCCGGCGACGATGGAGTTCGTCGACATCGCCGGGCTCGTGCGCGGCGCTTCACGCGGCGAGGGATTGGGCAATCAGTTTCTCGCTCACATACGCGAGGTGGACGCCATCGTCCACGTCGTGCGGTGTTTCGAAGACGAAACGATCGTGCACGTCGAGGCGACCATCGATCCGCAACGCGACATCGAGACGATCAACATCGAACTGGCGCTGGCTGATCTGGCGACGCTCGAACGGCGGCGCGACAGGGCGCAAAAGATCGCCAAGACCGGCGACAAGGGCGCGCAAACAGAGCTTCGCGCGCTCGACAAACTCTTGCCGGCTCTGGCCGAAGGCACGCCAGCGCGCGCCGTCGCGCTTGACGAAGAGGAACGGGAGGCAGCGCGTGGCTTTTTCCTCTTGACCGCCAAACCGGTGATCTATGCGGCCAACGTCGATGAACGGTCGCTGGCCGCACCGCAAACCAACCCATACGTACGCCGGGTCGAAGAGTGGGCCACGCGCGAAGGGGCCGAGTGCGTCGTCATCTGCGCGCAGTTGGAAGCCGAGCTGGCGGCGTTGAGTCCCGAAGAGCGACGCGACTACTTGCGGACGCTCGGCGTCGAAAGCAGCGGCGTCGATCGCATGATTCGGGGCGCGTACCGCCTGCTCGGTCTGATGTCTTTTTTGACGGCGGGCGAAAAGGAAGTGCGCGCCTGGACCATTCCGCAAGGAACGCGCGCGCCGCAGGCCGCCGGGCGAATCCATTCCGACATGGAACGCGGCTTCATTCGCGCCGAAGTCGTCAGCTACGACGATCTCGTGCGCGCCGGGTCGTTTGCCGCAGCGCGCGAACAAGGGCTGCTAAGACTCGAAGGCAAAGACTACGTCATTCAGGAAGGAGACGTGGTCTATTTCCGTTTCAACGTGTGAATCGCATCGCGTCATTCAGCAACGGCCAGCACTAGGAGTTCCACCATAGTTTGCCAGTGGCCGTTCATCGACGTGGCGCTGAACGCCCTCGGTCACGGCTATTCCTTCAGCGGATCGTGCCCCAATTCATCGGAGAATAACACCAGGGCGCTCCGCTCACGTCGCCTTCGGGTCTCTGCGCTAGATGCCGACGGATGTAGCCGATTACTTTAGTGTGCGCAAGATCGCTTGGCGTATACTCGCCGCACTTCTTGCGCAAGATTTCGGCGATGCGCCTGCCTGATCGATGGCCCGTGGATTCGGTGCGCGAGCCTCTCTTTCTGTTCAACGCAGCGCGACTCATCTGTCGTCAACCACTCTTCAAACTCTTCGGGCGGCATATGGACGACTCGTTTGAACTCCGTAGATCAACTCTTCGGCGTGCGCGTCTTTTCTCCCAGTCCCACTCCACGCGTTTGTTCACTCGAATGCGCTCGATCCCCCCTACAGTCGTGACGAGAACTACGCGCTGTGATAGTTCCCCCTTTAATAGACATTCATCCGCATATTAGTACCTAACACACGCGAGGGTCGCACGCTCACAAACCTTTTATGCAAAACTTTCACGCCGGTTTCACAACCGCATGCATACGGTCTCACATGTACAGATGTGGTGCACGGCCTGTTCCGGCAACAGTACATGAGCGTGCATGAGCGCCGCGCCCGATGACGCTCTTCTTGCGATCGTAAGCGAAGGTCGATCTTCCACTTAACGACTGCCCTGGCTAGCACATCAGCGATGGCACGAATCTTGCCGCACGCGAGGCGTGCAAGTTAAAGAAGCCACCGAACGATCGACCTTCCATGCCAGCAACCGAATCCATCGAAAAACCTTTGAGACAATGAGACCGCAACAAAGCCCGGCGTGCCGAAGGATGCGATTGTTCTGTTCGGTGCGAGCCAAAAACGATGGGGAGAGGATATGGAGAAACCAGAGCGAGAAAGGAGGACTTCCATGGAGAATCGAGAAGCAGTAGCAACCAGAAGCGGACAAACCGACCTCACCATTTCGTCGCAGCAGGGCAAAACGATCATCGCTGACATCGTGGTGGCCAAAATCGCTGGCATCGCAGCGCGCGAGATCGAAGGCGTGCACGAACTTCTGCCGCAAAGCGTTGGCGATCGTTTGGCCGGGTTGGCGCAGCGCGTCACTGGCACCGAGGCACGAGCGCAGGGCGTCGCTGTCGAAGTCGGCGAGCGTGAGGCCGCCATCGACCTGAAAATCGTCGTTGATTACGGCGTCAACATCCCACAAGTCGCCGATGCGGTGCGTCGCAACATCATCAATCGCGTGCGCGCGATGACCGGACTCATCGTTAAAGAGGTCAACATCGAGGTCAATGATCTCTATTTTCCTGAAGACGCGCAAAAGGACGCACAAACGACGCCTGAACGGCCTCGCGTGCAATGATGGGAACGCAAAATCACTCGCCGACCGATCCTTTCGAAATCGCGCGCACGGTTGCCGAAGCCGTGCGCGCGCTTCCTGAAGTCGCGGCTCTCGGTTCAGGTCGCTATGCCGAAGCGGCCACGTATGGCCCCGATGGGCGCGTGCGTGGCGTCGTCGTACGCGCGGAGCCACCTGGATGGCTAGTCGAAGTTCATCTCGTCGCCCGCTACAGTGCCCACCTTGATCTGGAGGGCACGGCCGCCCGTGTGCGCGCGCAGGTGAGCGAAGCACTCGCGCGCCGCGGCGTTGCGACGCGTGTCGATGTCTTCATCGACGACATCACCGTTTGATGAGGAGGATATGAACCTTTTCAATCGGCTGTTGATCACCATCGTTGACCTGATCTTGCTTGCCGCATCCGTGCTGACGCTGCTGCTCGCGCTTGGGCTCGTACGTCCGGCACAGTTGCCTCTTCCCAACGACTTGGCGTATCGCTTGGCAACGATCATCGAAACCGCTGCGGCCTCGGCAGTGGCACAAGCAACGGTCGTATCGGTCATTGTCGCGCTGCTCTGTCTTGTTTTGCTCTACTTCGAATTACGACCGACGACGAAGAGCCGCCCGAAGCTCATCGTCATCAAACGAGACGCGCTCGGACTGGTGACCGTAACCTTGCAGAGCGTGGAAGAACTAGCGAGTCACGAGGTCTCTCGCCTCGAAGGAGTGATGGAAGCCAGCGCGCGCGTCTTTCCCGATCGCGAAGGCTTGCGACTCGTCTGCAACTTGTCGGTGTCGCCCGGGGTCAACGTTGATCAACTCGCCAGCCAAGCGCAAGCGCACGTGCAAGACGCCGTGCAGCGTTACCTCGGGCGCAACGTCAAAGAAGTGGTCGTTCACGCGCAACTTGCGCCGCTTGAAGAGCGCCGGCGCGTTCGGTAAGCGCTCAAGACGGCGATGAGGCGGAGTGTGCGGAAGCGAAATCATCGAAGGAGGTCGAAGTGGAAGACAGACTGCGCGCTTTGATTCAACGGCTGGGACCGGCTGGCGCGACGGCGCTGGCCGTGCTTCTGGTCATTCTCGGAACGACGATCATCTTTCGGCCGGTCGTGCTCGCGTGGCTCGTCGGCGTCGCGCTGATCCTACTCGGTGCAGCCGCGCTCGCGCTGATTTTCGTCGGTCGAGAAAAGGCGCTTTAACCCGGAGCTTCGCGCCCACCGATCTTCGGGCGCTTCGGCACCGTCCGAAGCTTTTCGCGCCGAAAGCGCTGATTTGAAACGGCCAGCAACCATTTCGTTTCGCAGGTGCCGCAGTAAAAAGCGAAGCGCACGACGATGGCCGCGGAAGGCGCCGACCGGACGATGAGGCAACCGAGTAGCTCTGCCAGCGCGGCAGGCAAGAGAGCCCGGCAAAGTCGCGTTGCGGCACTCCCGCGCTGCAACCGAATCAGCGTATAATGTCTGAATGCCGATGGATGCCCGGGAGCTAGCCTTCATCCACGATCTTTACGTCGCGCCGGATTGGGGCGAACGTTTCGCCGAGTTGTTCGACGAACACATCGAACTGCCTGAACAGGGCGAGATCGCCTATCTCGGCGCTGGCACAGGCGGCCACGCGCTGGCAATGGCCGAACGTGCTGGCGAGAAGACGCGCCTCGTCTGCGTCGAAGAGAAAGTGGAGCAACTGGAGCTTGCCCGCGCCAAAGCGAGTACGACGAGGGTTGGCGAGCGCGTCGAATTTCACGCCGCATCGCTCGACGCGACCGGATTGCGCGATGCGCGTTTTCAGCTCGTCGTCGTGGAAGCTTCGTTGCTTGCGCCGGCGCGTCTGCCGCGCGTCTTTGCCGAAGCCACCCGTCTGGCAGCCCCGAGCGCGCGCGTCGCCCTCGGCACAGTGACGGCGGCGAGCTTCGGCGAGTTCTTCTCGATCTACTGGGAGGCGCTCGGACGAAGCGGCATGGAAGATCGCGCCACCGAGATCGTCGGAAGTTTGATCAACGAACTGCCGACCGTCGATGCGACCGAAGAGTTGGCGCGGCGCGCGGGCTTACGCGAGATCTCTTCTTGGACGCGCATTGAGGAGTTCCGTTTCGACTCCGGCAAGGACTTCCTCACCGCTCCTTTGATCAACCACTTCTGGCTCCGCCGGTGGTTGGCCCAAGTCACAGACGAAAAGGCGCGCGAGCGCGTGCGCCACGAAATCAGCCTGCTCATCGACGAAGAGCGACACCGTTCCTACTTCCCCTTGACCTTCAAAGCGACGCTCGTCGCTGGCACGGCGGAAGAGTAGGCAACTCTCTTCCCTTTCCTCGCACGTCGGGGTTTGGGCTCAGTCTGGCTTGACCGCATCGCCGCAGGCAAACTCTCTTTCCCTTCGCGCACGTCGGGTTTGGACGAAGAGAGCCGCTCCCTCCCTTCACGCACGTTGAGTCCGCCATCCCCGACCGATTGAGTCGGCAGCGAAGGCGATGAAAGCTTGAGTTTGCGCTGTGCTCTCTTTTGTCATTAAACTTTGTTCTGTGATCGAGCGAAATCCGCCGCCGAGGCGAAGCCGACCGCGACGTGTCAGATGAGAACAGCGCTCTCCATCTTCTGCCTTGCAGCGCTGTGCGCATCGGCACCAGCTCTTGCGCCGGACAGGCGAATCGCGCAGTATGTGCACGCCGTCTGGCGCACGGAGAACGGGTTGCCGCAGAACACCGTGCGCGCCATCTTGCAAACGCGCGACGGCTACCTGTGGCTCGCCACCGACGAAGGGCTGGCGCGTTTCGACGGGCTTCGCTTCACCATCTTCGACAAACAGAACACGGCGGCGATCGCAAGCAACACGATTCAAGTCTTGTACGAAGATGCGCGGGGCGATCTGTGGATTGGGACGGACAGAGGGCTCGTGCGTTTGAGCGGGCAGAACTTCAGTTCTCTTTCCACCGGCGACGGGTTGTCGAGCGCCAACATCAGGGCGATCTACCAAGATCATCGCGGCGACCTTTGGATCGGCACGCCGGACGGCCTCAACAGGTTCGACGGCAGACGCATCGTCACCTACACGGTCGCACAAGGATTGCCGAGCAACAGCATCGTCTCGTTCTACGAAGATCGCGACGGCAATCTCTGGATAAACACCAGCGACGGATTGGCCCGCTTCGATGGCGCGCGGTTCGTCGCCTATACGACGCGAGAAGGCTTTCCGAGCGGCACGGTGACGACCATCAAGCAAAGCCGCAGCGGTGAACTCTGGTTTGGCACTTCGGGTGGACTGGTCCTGTTCAAGGACGGGAGCTTCACGGTCTATTCGATCAAAGACGGTTTGCCGAACGATATGGTCTGGTCTCTGCACGAAGACGACGCAGGCCGTCTCTGGATCGGGACCGACGGTGGGCTGTGCCTGTTCAAGGATGGACGCTTCACCGCCTACACGGTGGCGCAAGGGCTGCCGAACAACAGCGTCCTGCTTCTGCATGAAGACCGCGACGGCAACCTCTGGTTGGGAACAGCGGGCGGTCTCGCGCGGTTGACCAACGGCCAGCTCGATCTCTACACGACGCGCGATGGGCTCTCTAACAACGTTATCCTCTCGCTCTACGAAGATCGCGAAGGGAACATCTGGGTGGGAACCGAAGCGGGCGGGTTGAATGTCTTCAAGGACAGCAAGTTCGTCACCTACGGAACACGCGACGGGTTAACGGACGACATGGCGTGGACCGTCTATCAAGGGCGCGACGGGAGCATCTGGGTAGGAACGCAAGAAGGCGGGTTGAATCGGTTCAAAGATGGGCGCTGGACCGCCTACAAGGTACGCGACGGACTTCCGAGCAACACGGTGCGCGCGCTGTGCGAGGATCGCAACGGCGCACTGTGGATCGGCACACCTCGCGGTCTGGCGCGGTTCAAAGACGGGCGCATCACTACCTATACGGTGCAAGATGGACTGTCGAGCGACGCCGTCTGGGCGATTCACGAGGATCGGCAAGGCCGACTTTGGATCGGCACGCTCGGTGGGTTAACCCTGTTGCGCGATGGGCAGTTCAAAATCTATACGACGAGCGACGGGATGTCGGACGATGCTGTGCTCGCCATCGAATCGAGCCGCGACGGGAGCATCTGGATCGGCACGCGCAGCGGCGGAGTGAACCGCCTCGCGGGCGAGCGCTTCACCGTCTACTCCACGGAGCATGGCCTATCGGACAACAGCGTGCGTGTCCTGCGCGAGGATGCGGACGGGACGCTCTGGATCGGCACGCGGCGCGGCGGGTTGAACAGGTTGCGTCACGGGCGTTTGACAGCTTACACGACGCGCGAGGGGCTGGCCGATGATTGCGTCTATCAAATCCTCGACGATGGACGGGGCAATCTGTGGATGAGCTGCGCCAAGGGCGTTTTCCGCGTCAGTCGGCGCGAACTCGACGAGTTGGCCGAGGGCAAGATCAACCGCCTCAACTCCATCTCCTATGGAACGGCCGACGGCATGGAGAGCCGCGAATGCAACGGCGGGCAGCCCGCTGGCTGGCGTGACGTGCAAGGCGATCTGTGGTTTCCGACGACCAAGGGCGTCGCCGTCATCTCGCCGGCCCGCTTGCGCCTCAACGAAGTTCCGCCGCCGGTGGTGATCGAAAGCGTCGCGGTGGATGGGGAGAGCTACGACCCGCGTCTTCGCGCCGAAGTTCCGGCGGGCGCGCGCCGACTCGAATTTCAATTCACGGCGCTCAGCTTCGTCGCGCCCGAAAAGGTGCGCTTCAAATACAAGCTCGAAGGCTTCGATAAAGACTGGATCGACGCAGGAGTTCGACGCACAGCGAGCTACACCAACATTCCGCCGGGCACCTACACGTTCCGCGTCATCGCTGCGAACAACGACGGCACGTGGAACGAAGCCGGCGCCGCTTTCGATTTCTATTTGCGACCGCATTTTTACCAAACCTACTGGTTCTATCTGCTCGTCGCGCTTGGGTTGGCGGCGGCAGCGTGGCTCATCTATCGCTTGCGGCTGCGACAGGTGCAAGCGCGTTTCGCCGCCGTGCTAGCCGAACGCAACCGTATGGCGCGCGAGATCCACGACGCGCTGGCCCAAGGGTTCGTCGGCATCGGCCTGCAACTCGAAGCCATCGAGCGCGCACTGGCGGACTCGCCGCCGCTGGCACAGCGCTACTTGGAAACCGCCAAACAGATGGTAAGCTACAGCTTGACCGAAGCGAGCCGCATGGTCTGGAACCTGCGCTCGCCGACGCTCGATGCGAGCAACCTCGCCGAAGCGCTCGACGAGATGGCGCATCGGGTGACGCGCGGCACCGAAGTCAACGTTGAAGTGCACGTTCGCGGCACGCCGC